>JALVSQ010000019.1 GCA_027024255.1 Microcaldota archaeon | reverse complement strand
TCATCTTTAAGTCTTTCCAGAAGGAAATTGATAACCTCTTCTGTAGCAATTCTCATCTTTCCCAGAATCTCAATTCTTCGCTCTTTTTCCAGATGGTGTAGAGAGGCGAAATGCTCTTTGGACGTAACTTTTCCAACAATCTCTTTCTCAATCTTTTTCTTCTTAGCTATTTTAACCAATATTTTAACAGCTGCTTCTCTAACATGCCAATGCTCATTCTTATCATTCACTCTCTCTAAAAGAGTGTTAATAACTTCATCGCTTGCTCCTTTCAGTTTAACCAATATTTTAACAGCTGCTATTTTAACATTACTATCTTCATTCTCATCTCTTAACCTCTCTAAAAGACCATCTATTACTCTTTTACTTACTACTCCCAATTCTCCCAAAACCAGACACGTTCCATATCTTTCTTTCGGATTTTTACTATTAATTTTAGGTAATATTTTCTCAAGAATTTCATATTCCATGTTATTCTTCTTAGCTATTTTAACCAATGCTTCAATAGCTGCTTCTCTAACATATTCTTCTTTATCTCCTAACCCCTCTAAAAGAGCGTTAATAACCTTATCATTTACTACTTCAAGTTTAATCAACGCTTCAATACTTGCTATTTTAACATATTCATTTTCCTTCTCATCTTTCAACCTCCCTACAAGAGCATCAATAACTCCATCACTTGCCCCTCCAAGTTTAACCAACGCTTCAATACTTGCTATTTTAACACTTCTCCTTTCATTCTCATCTTTTAACCTCTCTAAAAGAGCATTTGCAATTCTCTCATCCTTAAACCCAGCATCTCCTAAAAATTCACAAACACTTTTTCTAACATTTACATCTTTATCTTTGCTTCTAATAAAATACTCTCCAAAGAAATAATGATCCCTTCTCAATAAATAATGAATTAACAAATAATGATAGTGTCCCAATAAATAATGAATTAACATCTCCCTTTCTTCTCCCTCCATTTTCTTAGCAATTTCAACCGCTTTATTATAATCTCCTCCTAATTCCTCAAACCAACCTCTATCAAAAACAGCTGATAAAACATAAGCTAAATTATTCAGTTTCATAAGACTGCCAAGAGCTGCTTTTTTAACATAATCCCTCTCATCCTCATCTTTCAACCTCTCTAAAAGAGCATTCACAATTCTCTCATCCTTAAATCCAATATCTCCTAAGAATTCACAAACACTTTTTCTAACTTTCCAATATTTGCTTTTAGTAAGATACTCTCCCAATAAATAATGAATTAGCACCTCTCTTTTCTCTTCTTTCATTTGTTTAGCTATTTCAACTGCTTTGTTGTAATCTCCTCCTAATTCCTCAAACCAACCTCTATCAAAAACAGCTGATAAAACATAAGCTAAATTATTCAGTTTCATAAGACTGCCAAGAGCTGCTTTTCTAACATAATCACGCTCATCCTTATCTTTCAACCTCTCTGCAAGAGCATTAATAACCTCCTTACTTTTTACCCCCAGATCACCCAGGGCAGAACAGGCTTCCATCCTCTCTTTATAATCCTCACTATTAATCTTAACCAAAAGACTCTTGACTACTTCATTAACCAATTCCTCAGCCACTCCCTCTCCGAACCTTTTCTTTATCTCTTCAATAGTCTTTTTATCAGGAACTCCTTCTCCAAACTCTTCAAGCAATCTTTTAACCACCTCTTCTTTGTGTTTATCTACCTGAGAAGGAGTTATAAGTCTTACTAACTCTTCATCAGGAATCCCTTTTTCCATTAACTTCTCAAGTAACTTAGCCTCTCTTCTTTTGGCTTCTTCTATATTCTCCTTCACCATTTCCCTGAATCCTCTCATTATGTTAATAAGTATGGAAAGAAATGTTTAAAAACTTAAAGGGATGAGAGTTGAATATTACCAGACAAAGGAATAATAAAATTACCAAAAATGTTTTTATGTGTTTGGTAGGTCATTTTCATTGGGAAATTATAGAATAAGAACATAACTCCTAGGCTTCAGTACCTCCTTCTAATAAACGGCATAACAAAGAAGTAGTGCTTTTCCTTACCCTCAAGCTCGTTTATTATTCTTGTAGCAAAACTTGAAACAGGATCAAGCCAGGTAGGCACCCTCTTTTTCACATCCTCAAAACTTTCAAACGGCTTTTTCTCTCTTTCCTTTAACAGCAATTCCATATTTCTTTTACCTATGCCAGGAATAAAGTCAAGCTGGTGAGTTCTTATGTTTATAGGTCCTGCTTTATTTAAGAAATTTATGAATTCTTTCTCTCTTGATATGACTATCTTTTTTACAACATTCAGTAAATTCTCCTTAGCAGTGCTTGTTAGCCTGTCAAACCTTATCCTCCCTCTTATCTTGGCCACTTTTTCCCTTTTTTCAATATCTTTGCCTATGTAAAGCCTTTCACCTACTGATGCCTCTTTGCCCCTCTTCAACACAGCATCTAACAACGTAAAGTTGGATTCACCAATAAGTTTAACTAAAGTGCCACCTGTTTTAGCATCCCCATAAGGGATTACATCTAATACATAAGCATATTCTTCCATTACTTCTCCTCCAGTACCTTCATTACTTCCTCAGCTTTGTCAACCAGCTCATAGGGTCTTAGCAGAGTTTTGAGCGTTTCTATTGAGGCAGGCATAACATCAACTACCTTGACGGCCACATTTTCAGGCACGACTTCGCTCAACTTTTTTACAAGTTCTTTGGCTTTCTTTACACTTATCTTTAACTGGTTTGAATGTTTTAATGCTAACTCCTCGTTGTAGGTGGGCTCACTCTCTTTTAATTCTCTTTCTATCAGCTGCTTGGCTTCAACTTCACTAACAGGTTGCGATTTAATTATCTTCATTATGTCACCTTCCTCAGGAAAATGGGTAATGCTACTATCTTCTTTATCTTTCCTCCATCTTTTATTTCCACAACATAACTCCTCCCTCTTTTCTCTTTTATTACCCCTACCCGTCCTCTATACCTTAAATGAGGAATTTTACCATCTTTGTAATATGGCTTTGGGTCAATAGCGACCTTTTCTCCAATAGCAAATTCTCTAACAAAGTCAGCAGGTGTTAGCTTCCTTTCTCTTTTCAATTTTCTTGTACTTCCACTCAACTCTCCACCAGGTCTTTTAACCATAATTCTCACCGTAGTTTAACTCATCTATATATATACCTTTATAAATATTACCTTTTTAAATCCATGCAGGAAAAGGTTTAAAAATAGAAGGTGGTTCCATGAAGAAGAAGTATGAAATAACCAACATGGTTGCCTCAGCAGACCTTGGTATGGATCTGGATTTGTATGTAATATCATCAAAGTTTAAGAATATTGAGTATGAGCCTGAACAATTCCCCGGAGCTATTATGAAGTTTAATGAGCCAAAGGCAACCATACTTGTATTCAAAAATGGAAAGCTGGTTATTGTTGGATGCAGAGATAGGAAAACAATTGAGAAGGCCATTGTAAAAGCATACAAAAGTTTGAAAAAATATGCTAAAAACATAAGGAAGAAGTTTGACCCAAATAAGCCAGCTTATGAGCTAACCAACATGGTTGCCTCAGCAGACTTAGAATTAGATTTGGATTTGTTCAGGGTTGCGATGGAGCTTACAGATATAGAATATGAGCCTGAACAATTCCCCGGAGCTATTGTAAAGTTGAGAAAGCCAAATGTCTCATTACTTCTGTTCAAAAATGGGAAGTTAATAATTGCAGGAGGAAGAACGAGAAAAGAAATTGAGGCTGCTATTGATGCTATTTACAAAAGAATTAAAAGATTCAATAAGAAGAGGTGATGTTATGGGATTATTAGATGGTTTATTGAAATGGTTAGGGCTTAAAAAAGAAGAGGATGAGTTAAAGCCTAAAACAGAAGGCATCAAGGAGTTTGAGGAGGCTGAGAAGGAGATAAAGAAAACCAAGCCCAAGAAGAAAACAAGGAAAAAAACGAAAAAAGTAAAGAAAACCAGGAAAAAGAAAACAAGGAAAAAGAGGAAGTGATACTGATGGATAAAACCCTGCTTTTTTTATTGGGCATTGCTATCCTTATAATTGGCATTGGGTTTGTGGTTGGTGCTAAGTCCGAAGGAGCAAAGACGAATGAGGAGCTTTTCAGGTCTTACATATCAAAGTATTTAAGTGCTTCTGCCACACTTGATAATTATAAAATTACATCAATTCAGAATATTAATGGAGAGAAGAAAACTTTGATAGTTGAGAAAACAGGAAATAAATACTATGTTGAGTTGAAAACACCTTACTATTCATGGATTCTGGTTAAAGAAAAGAAGCCGAAGTTGTGCTTGAGGGTCGGACTTTATACTGCCTGCACTCAAAACTTTACCATGTCTATTTCTGCAAAGGTAGCTGGGACTCTTGAAAAAGTAGTTATAGGTCCTTCATTTGCTAAGAGGCAGATGAAATGGTTTTCCACATTGCTTGATGCTAATGCAATTAGAATAAATAAAGTTGAAAAAGAAGATAACTGCACAGCATTTTATTTTGAGTATTCTTACAAGAACTTAACCCTAAGCCAACTTCAGGGTATAGGTTATAGTCCCGGCTCTCCTGCAGTATCCCTTGTTGATAGGTATTACAATATGGTGTGCATAGATGATTATGGCATTATGAGAAAAAAGAGCTCTAACTACATCTTCAAAGGCAGGAATATTACAGAGGCTTTTGAAATAAGTGAAATAAAGGAGCTTAACAGGCTTGACAGTGTGAATGGAGTTGTTGATGATGCCTACTTCGCAACGCTTGCTTCAAGGCTTCAAAAGCTTGTTAGCTTCCTTAACTCAAATAATATGAGTGATTTGAGCATAAGGAGTATGGCGGCCGAGGTGAAAGTGCCCCAGTTATGCGAGTTGAGTAAAGATAAATTAACATGTGCTGATGCTTATATGACAGTAACAGGAGACCCGAGGGTCTGCGATATTCTTGAAGGCAGGGATAGAGATAATTGCTACCTGAAAGCAGGAAAAACCATGGACATATACTTCTGCAATTTTATTGAGGATAAAGCTATAAAAGATGATTGTTTATCTCAATAGTTTTTCCTTCCATTTTTTTCATAGGCACATAGTAAATCATATTGTTCCTGAAAAATACTATATCTGACCTGAGGGATATTATTTTCCCTTTTATGTAATCTGCTCTTTTTGCATCCGGGAATGATTTAAAAGGGATGTGATGAATTGTTGCATCTTTCAAAGCGTGCTCTGGAAACTCATTCTTTATTCTAATTAAAGCCTGATTTAGAACTTCAACATTATCTTTATCTTTTAATTTATCCATGAATGAAATCGAGTTCTTAAACCCATAAAATTCTTGGAGGTATTTTTCCCACCCATAGGCCGTTTTCATGTCTTTGAATCTCATTATCTCAACAAAGTACCTCGCTCCTTGTTCCTTTATCCTTTTCCACAA
>JALVSQ010000018.1 GCA_027024255.1 Microcaldota archaeon | reverse complement strand
GGGTTGTAACAGGTACAAGGGCAGAATACGGTATTCTTAAACCTTTGATAAAAAAAATAGATGAATCACCACATTTTGATTTATTTCTGTATGTCACAGGTATGCATCTTCTTAAAAAATTTGGTTACACAATCAAAGACATTCAAGAAGATGGCTTTAAAATTACTGATGTTATTGAAATGTACGATGATAAAGATGCTTCTGATGATAGGTATTTTGGGTTGGCATTTAGCCGAGCCGTTTCTGGGTTTACAGAAGCTCTTCACAATCATAGGCCTGATCTTTTAATTGTTTTGGGTGATAGATTGGAACCATTTGCTGCTGTAATTGTAGCAGCACTGCAAAAAATACCAATAGCTCATCTACATGGCGGAGAAAAAATTGATAGTGGACATATCGATGACTCAATAAGACATGCAATTACTCGGTTTGCTCATATACATTTTCCTGCCACTCAAGAAAGTGCAAAACGCCTTGAGAAGATGGGAGAAGAGAAATGGCGTATCTTTCCTGTTGGTTCACTAAGTGTAGATTACATTTTATCTCTCAAGAAAATACCAAAGTATGAATTAGCTAAGGAATTTGGCTTTGATGAGAAGGAAGATTATATAGTGTGCGTTTTCCATCCAGTCCATACTGAAGAAGAAACAATTGGTAAGCAAATGAATGAACTTTTATCAACCTTAGAAATGCGTGAAGAGCGTATTGTAGTTATCTATCCCAATAATGATAGAGGCAGTGACAAGATAATTAGAGAGATTGAAAAAAGAAGGGAAAACAAGAAGTTCATTATATTGAAGAATCTGAAATATGAAAAGTACATAAGTCTACTATCACATGCAAAGCTTTTAATTGGAAACACAAGTAGTGGAATTATTGAGGCTCCCGCATTATATTTGCCTTTTGTTCATGTTGGTACCAGAAATATGGGAAGAGAACATTCCTGTAATGTTATTTTTGTCCCGCCTGAGAAAGATAAAATTATGGCCGCTATTGAAAAAGCCTCATCTTCTGATTTCAAAGAACAAATCAAGAATTGTAAAAATCCATACGGTGAAGGAAATACGGCCTCAAAAATACTTAGGATTATTGAAACTTTAGATGTTTCTGAAGAGAAACTGTTAAAAAAGAAAATTACATATTAAATTGAATTGTCTCTTATGACATTATTATAGCTTTAAAAGGGTTAAGCTTTTTTGGTATGGGATATATATGTGGTTTAACAAGTCCTTTGAAATAAATGGGAAAAAAATAGGTTTAGACGCTCCTGTATATGTTATTGCAGAAGCCGGAGTAAATCATAATGGTGACATTGAACTTGCTAAGCAGTTAGTAGATGTAGCAAAAAATGCAGGTGCAGATGCGGTTAAGTTTCAAACATTTATCCCTGAAAAATTAGCGTCTAAGAATGCTATGATGGCAAAATATCAAATTGAGAATGTAGGCAAGAAAGAATCACAATTAGATATGTTACGCCGTCTTGCTCTTACTCAGGACGAATTTATAGAACTAAAAAAATACACAGAAAAGAAAAACATTGAATTTTTATCAACACCCTTCGATGAGGAATCAGCTACTTTTTTAAATGAGGTTCTTAATGTCTCTGCGTTTAAGATAGGATCAGGGGACTTAACAAACACATTGCTTCTTGAAAAAATTGCCTCTTTAAAAAAGCCTATTATTCTATCAACTGGAATGTCCTATCTACAAGACATAGAAATTGCACTAAAAAC
>JALVSQ010000017.1:1215-1814 GCA_027024255.1 Microcaldota archaeon | reverse complement strand
GTGCATATATGTACATATTTCGTAGTAGACTTGTAAAGTCAAATAGTGTACATATATGCACCACTTGTGTCGAGTTGAATCTGCTAATATTTGAATGAACGAAGACTTTTATACTTTTTAAATCTTCTCCAATTTACTTCAAAACAAACATACCCAAAAAAATTTTAATTAAAAAAATAATATATTATCTAGGAAATACCTATGTCAGAAAAACAGCTAACCCGTCAAGAGCTTTATGATGAGATTAAAAAAACTTCAAAAGATAGCTACATATTAAGTGAGATGAAACGCCTTGGATTTTGGGACTCCTCCAAACCAAAAGTCACCCAAGAGCTTATTGAGAGAAAAGCCAAACTTCAAGAGGAGTTAAATGGACTCTCTAACAAAATACGAAATCCAGAACAGGTCATCAAAGAGATTCATAAACAGCGAATGGTAGATGCGTTGGTTAGAAGAGAGGAGACCAAAGCAAAACGCGAAGCCAAAGAGCAAGAGAGTATTAAAAAACGCCAAGCCCAAAAAGAGTCTAAAGTTGGCTTTATCGGAACATCTTTTATTGCAGATTTAAATCAAGAAGAGCCAAATCAAAAGCTTTTAAA
>JALVSQ010000017.1:0-1205 GCA_027024255.1 Microcaldota archaeon | reverse complement strand
ACACTTTATAACCTATACTCAAAAACTCTCAAACAAAACCGACTATGTACGCTTTAAGATGGCTAAAAAAACAGGAGGATTTAGAGAAATTTCTGCTCCAAAACCTCAACTCAAACGCCTACAATACTGGATACTAGAGAATATTTTAAACAGAGTAGCTGTTAGCAAACACTCACATGGTTTTGTCACCAAAAGAAATATCCTCTCCAATGCCACACCTCATATCGCTAAAGATGTGGTAATTAATTGTGACCTAGAGAACTTCTTTCCAACACTCTCCTATCCTAGAGTTAAAGGGCTATTTAAAAGCTTAGGATATTCGGTTGAAGTGGCTACTATTCTTGCTATTTTAACCACAGAAGCAGAACAAAAAGAGGTACTCCTTGATGGAGAAAAGCTCTATCTATATACAGGAAAACGTTATCTTCCACAAGGCTCACCTGCAAGTCCTATGATTAGCAATCTTATCTGTCGTAAACTAGACAAACGAATGAATGGCATTGCCAATACTTTAGGTTTCACCTATACACGATATGCTGACGATATGACTTTCTCTGCTAATGGCTATCAAAATATCAATAAGATACTCTACTGGGTCAAAAAAATTACTAAAGATGAAGGGTTTATACTACATCCACAAAAGACGCGTATTATGAAAAGAGGCTCTTGCCAAGAGGTAACAGGTGTGGTGGTTAATGAGAAGCCATCTATCAATAAAAAAGAGTTAAAAAATTTTAGAGCCTTACTTTATCAGATAGAAACAGAGGGATTAGAGGGGAAATCGTGGCATGGAAAAAGTGAAAATCTTGTTGCTGTAATTTGGGGATATGCCAATTTTATCAAAATGGTAGATGCTAAAAAAGGTGCAAAATATATGACACAAGTCAAAGCCATTATGGAGAAGTATCCTCTGCAACCAACAGCTTTTTCAAAAGATGATTTTAGAGTCAAATTAGCCAAAGGAGAGCAACCTTGGGAAGATAAAGTTATAGAGAAAAAAGAGGAAGTTATCACTACAACCTCTTTTGTCGATAATATTTTAAATATGTTTAGAAAGTAGGAGAGCAGTATGAAAACAAGAAAAGAGAAAAAAGAGCGAGATACCCTCTCCTCTAATGAGTATAAAGCTCTATTAATAAAACGATTAACTCAAGCAGGAGAGCTTGAAAAAAACTCTTTGAAAAAAGTAGACCACCATGAGGTCT
>JALVSQ010000016.1 GCA_027024255.1 Microcaldota archaeon | reverse complement strand
TGAAATTCCAAACACAGAAACAATTGAAAAAGCAGAAAAACTAAAACAAAGGTTTCAGGTTTTAATAGATGAATGGTCAAAGAAAATAGCAAAAGGAGAGGATTCCTCAGATGTAAAGGCAGAAGTCGACAGCATAATGAATGAAATGGCTTCCCTTTCTCAAACAAATTTCCAGCCTTCAGAAAATCCAAATGACTACACGAAAGCGTTCTCAAACATGTACTCAAAGATAAAAGACAACTATCAAAAAAATATTGAAAATACAATAAGAAAGTATGTAAGTGCTGAAAGTTTTAAATTTCAAACAGTAACCCCTTCCTTAAGTGAATCATTTATAGAAAAAGCAAAAGGAGCAGCAATTGCCTCTGCTGTAATATCTATTATAATTGTGTTCTTTATATTTAGAAACATAGGCCCGAGCATTGCAGTTATCATAGGAGCTGCAAGTGATATCATAACATCTCTTGGAGGAATGGCTTTATTTGGCATTCCTTTAACATTACCAAGTTTTGCTGCTTTGCTTATGCTTGTAGGTTATTCTTTGGATACTGATATACTATTGACAACAAGGGTTTTGAAAAGAAAGGGGGATGTTAGAGAAAATGCTTTTGAAGCAATGAAGACTGGTTTAACCATGACCTCAACAGGTCTGTTATCGTTTACAGTACTTTACATAACATCCCATATTCTTCGTATATCTCTGTACAATCAAATTGCCAGCGTTGCTTTAATAGGCCTTGTAGGTGATATCTTTACAACATGGGGCATAAACGCCGTGCTTTTGATGCACTTTGCAAAAAAGGAGTGATAAAATGGAAAGAGTTGAAAAAATAGAGATAATAATGGTTGCTGTTGCACTTGTGATGCTTTATCTACTCTGGGCTTATCCCTTTGTGGCAAACTTTATTATGCTCCTGAATTTATTCATATTTGGCGGATTTTCAACATACTTGAAAGAAGAGAGATTCAGGCTTATTGCCCTCGCTTTACTTATTGGTCTCAGTTTAGCTAATGTAATGCTCAATGGCATTAAGTGGGGAATTGACTTTAAAGGAGGAACAAGGATTCCCTTAACATTAGAAAAGCCTGTTGATACCCAAACAATGCAGGAGATAGTCCAAAAAATAAAAACAAGAGCCTCAGCACTGGGTATGGAGCAGGTTGTTGTAAAAGCAGTTGGAGATGATTTAATATATGTTGAAGTTCCATCTGATAATGAAGAGATTCTAAAGAAAATAGAGGATATAATAACAAAGCAAGGTGTGTTTGTTGCATTAGTCGATAATCAGATTGCTTTAAAAGGAGATGATATACTGCCCGGAACTATAAGTCCAGTTCCACCTCAATATTTGCATGGGGCTGATTGGGGTGTTGCTTTTTCCATTACTCCTGAAGCAGCAGAAAGGTTTGCAAAAATAGCAAAGGGAAAAACTGGCTATCCTGTTTACATGTTCCTTGATAAACCTGATAACGCTGTTATTCTACTTGACAAAAATGAGTTGCAAAAGATAATCGCAAATTACTCCATTGATTATGTGGATTTTATAACAACTCTAAGGGAAGTTTTAGATAATCCTGCAGGTCATATAGAGTTAGCTTTTGAATTAAAAGACCTGGACAAGAATAAAACATACATTGTACTTAATGGGAGTAAAGAAGAGGAATTGTTGAGAGATAAAGGATACAGAGTTCTATCTTACAATAAAGAAGACTTATATCCAAAAATAGTAGTAGGAGGAAATAACATCATTGTAAATGAGTGGAGGGCCATAGGCTTAATATCTGCTCCAACATTATCAAAAGAAGTAACACAGGGAAGGGTCTTACTTGGATATACTATAACAGGGCATGCAAAGGGTTATGGCCAGGAAAGAATACTGAATGCCAAAGAGGAACAAAAAACAATGATTTCTTTACTAAAGGGAGGGGCTTTTCCTGTAAAGATTGAAGCAGGAAGCAGAACAACAGTTCCACCCACTCTGGGTGAAAAATTCCTAAATTACTCTATAATTGCCATGGCTGTTGCTTTATTTGCTGTTGCTTTATTTGTCTCGTTAAGATACAAAAAAGTGAGGATAATAATTCCAATGCTGTTAGTAACATTATTTGAGGTAATAATCCTTCTCTCATTGGTTGGTTCATTTACAATTGACCTTGCTGCTATGGCTGGCATCATAGCATCAGTAGGTGTGAGCATTGATGCTCAAATAGTTATAACTGATGAGTTGCTTAAAGCAAAGGACCATAAAGAAGCCCTGAAAAGAGCATTTGAGATAATAAACAATAATGCTATTGTGGCAATCCTTGCGTTATCACCTCTGTTCTTCATAAAGGTTGTGGAGGTTGTTGGATTTGCTATATCAACTGTATTTGCATATGTTTTGGGTGTTTTAATATCAAGGCCTGCTTATGCTGCAATGGTGGAAAGATGGTTAAAGTGATTAAAGATTACTTTGAAAAAAAAGCAAAGAGAAAAGAAAAATTGTTTCAAATCACAAGGGAAATAATAAAGGAATGTGGATTGAGCATTAAATCAACTCATTCCAGAAACACAGATAAAGCAAAAAAACATCTTAACAAAGCACTGGAGTTAATGAAAAAAGCAAAGGAGATAAGAGAGTGTCCTTCAGAAACACTGGTTGCCGAGCAGGAGTTAGTTGAAGCAAAGATTGTGCTCTGGGCTTTTGAAAAAAACAAAGCTCCTGAAATAAGTGAAAGCAAAGAGGCATATGTCCTTGGTTCTCTTGATGCTGTTGGAGAATTGAAAAGAATGATGTTGAACTGCTTAATCAACAATGAAGTTGAAAAAGCCAGAGCAATATTCAAACTAATGGAAAAGATATACGATGAATTTTCAGTTCTTGTTTTTCCTGATTATGTTCTGCCTGCTTTCAGAAGGAAATTAGATATTGCAAGAATGCAGGTGGAAAGAGCAAGAGAACTATTGGTGGAGGGTTGTAAGTATGGGAAAAGGTAAAGGATTCTGCAAGGTCATTTTGTTCGGAGAGCATTTTGTTGTTTATGGAGTCAAAGGAGTAGTTGCTCCCATCTCCTCTTATGTTGAGGTCGAGGTAGTTAAAAGTAATAAAGATGAGGTTATTCCACCTTATCAAGAGTTAAGAATGAATGCCTTAAAAATTGCTAAAAAAGAGTTGGGCATTGAGGATGGTGTCTCTTTAAAGAAAGCAGAGTTTAATACACCTGAATCAGGTGGCATAGGAAGGTCTGCTGCATTTGCTGTGGCAATAACACGGGCATTAGCTGATGAGTTTAATATAAAGTTAAGCGAAGAAGAAGTAAATAAAGTAGCATTCGAAATTGAAAAGTATTTTCATGGAAATCCTTCTGGAATTGATAATACAGTTGCCACCTATAAAAAACCGTTAATATTTCAAAAAGGCAAGGAGCCTGTATTCTTTGAGATGGAGCCGTTGAACATCCTTCTGGTCTCAACAGGTAAAAGAGGGGATACAAAGCACTTAGTTTTAGATGTTGTAAAGCCTCTTGCAGATAGAAACAAAGAAATATTTGAAAGTTTGTGCAACACAGCCTCTTTAATAGTTGATGAAGGAATTAAAGCATTAAAAGAAGGAAATATTGAAAAGATAGGCGAATTGATGAACATAAATCAGGGCCTCCTTTACTCCATAGGCGTTTCAACAAAGGAGATTGAAGAAATCTTACTTTCAACTAAAAAATACAGCTATGGAGGAAAATTAACAGGAGCTGGAGGAGGAGGGAATGTAATAATTTTGCCTAAAAACAAAGATAAGGTGAAGGAAATTTTAAATGAATTAGGGTATAAATACGAAGATATAATGGTGGGTAAATGAACAATGTAGAGGTCGCTATCCTGCTTTCTTTGATTGCTGGATTATCAACAGGTATAGGTTCTTTGATTGCTTTCTTTATAAAAGATTTAAAGCATTCCTATCTTTCATTCTCACTTGGCTTTTCAGCTGGTGTAATGATTTACATCTCGCTTGTTGAAATGTTAAATGAAGCAATAAGCCAGATAGGCTTTTTATTTGCGAATATCTGCTTTTTCGGAGGCATGCTATTTATCTATTTCATAGATGTTCTTATCCCTCATGAATACATTGAAGAGCACGTTGCCAATCACTCAAAGGAAAATGCAAAGATTATGAAAGCGGGCTTGTTGATTGCTCTTGGCTTATTTATTCACAACATGCCAGAAGGCCTTGCTGTATTCTTAGGTTCAGTAAAGGATTTGGCATTGGGCATACCTCTTGCAATAGCGATAGCAGTTCACAATATTCCAGAAGGCATATCTGTTTCAATGCCCATTTACTATGCAACAAAGGATAGAATGAAAGCTTTTATCTACTCATTTTTATCAGGTATTGCAGAACCTGTTGCCGCTGTGTTGGGTGCTTTATTTCTTTATCCTTTTTTAACACCTCAACTACTGAACATCATGATTGCGGGTGTTGCTGGAATAATGGTATTTATTTCATTTGATGAGGTATTGCCTTTATCTATGTCAAGAGGAGAAGAGCATGTTGCAATAGCAGGGATTGTTCTAGGTATGTTTGTTATGTCTTTATCCCTTTACATGATTGGATGATGCAGGGGGTGGGATTTGAACCCACGAACCCTAATGGGACTGGCTCCTGAAGCCAGCGCCTTTGACCAGGCTTGGCGACCCCTGCTTCAATTTTATTTAAAAGCAGATAAATAAAAAAGTTTTACCAAGCCTTTTAAAGGCCTTCTCTTAATCTTTTTAATTGCCTTAAAGAATTTCTCAACATCTCTGAATGTTTTTGGTGCTTCCTTCCTGAGATGCCTTATTCCTGGCTTACTCACATTCTCCTTGTTTTTTGTGAGCAAGAAATTAATCAAGTTTGGTTCCCCTCTCTTTTTATCCTCAAAAATATCCAGGATATCATCTATTAAAGTAACAACGATTGTTGTGATTATTAAATCTTTAACAATTCTATCCTTCTTTGAGTAACCACATTCTTTTAACACAAGATAAGCATATTCAAAACTCTCCTGCATATCATATTTAATAAAATCATAAACGCTGTTGAACCCTAACTCAAATTTGAGCATTATTGGAACCATTAACATCTCCTTTTCAACTCTCAACCTATCAAAGAGCAACTTACTTACCTCAACTAATCTGAATGCATCGTAAAATCTTTTTTCATCAATTAAATCATCAAGTGTGTTGGTGAGATTAAAAAGCATCCCTGTTTCGAAACCCAGTTTATAATCAAACATCTTTACTTTAAAAAACAACGGAAATGTAGCCAAAATGCCAAGATGTTTTATTCTGCTTAACCTGGTAACATGAGTATTGAACTGCTTTCTGATAGGTTCAAACCTCAGATAACCTTTAACAGCCCCTACTGAAAACATTGTAATTCATTATATATAACAAAATATATTTAAATCTCACTGCTCTAACTCAATAAAATGATAAACATAATAGGCAATGTACCCAAGGAAATACTTGACTTCAAGAAGAGAATTGTAGTTTCTTATGGCGGTGCAATATACAGCATGCTGCCATTCAAACTTTATTCTGTGGAAGGAAAGGCATATATAAACGCTGAGGGAAATGCGTTGCCTTACATATTTCTGTCTTATAAGATAGGATTTAACGAATCTCCTGTATTAAGAATCACTTACAGAAGGAATAAGGAGGAACTTGAATTGTTAAAGAAAGGAAGCCCTTTAACTTGGGTAAAATGCGGAGATGCAAATATAATAACCACCCTGTTCTCAGATGAAGTAAATGTTAAGTTTTTGAAGGACATGGGAAATGGATTTTCCGGTATAGATG
>JALVSQ010000015.1 GCA_027024255.1 Microcaldota archaeon | reverse complement strand
TGCATATGCAGGAGAGGCAAGACATACGATTGACTGGCTTTATGGTATTAATCTCAGCAGAGCTTTGATGTTAGCGCTAAAAAAAGCAGGCTGGCATAAAGTAATGAGCATTGGCAGAGTTCAGGGACCTACCTTACATTTAGCCTCAAAAAAAGAAAAAGAGATAATTTCATTTGAGCCAAAAGATTTCTGGCAACTCTTTATTTATTTAAAGGGAGTCAGGTTTGAGTATGAAGGGGGAAAGATATTTAATAAAGAGAAAGTTGATGAATTGAAAGAAAGGATTGAGGATAAGGCTTATATAAAGCAAGTAATTAGAAAAGAAGTTCAGATTTCTCCTTATCCTCCTTTTGATTTGACATCATTACAGGTTGAAGCTTATTCAAAGCTCAGAATTTCCCCAAATAGAACATTACAGATTGCTCAGAGCCTTTATGAAAAATCACTTATTTCTTATCCAAGAACAAGTTCTCAAAAACTCCCGGCCAGATTGGGCTTAAGAAAAATAATTGAAAAGTTGAGTGAGCATAATAAAGAGTACTCTAAATGGGCATCAAAACTCCTTGAAAAAGAAAGGTTAAAACCAAGGGAAGGGAAAAAAGATGACCCTGCTCATCCAGCAATCCACCCAACGGGCTTGCAGGCAGAGATGAATAACGAGGAGAGGAAGCTGTACGAGTTAATAGTATCAAGGTTTTTAGCCTGCTTTGGAGAACCTGCTAAAAAAGAAATAGTATCGGTAGTTGCATCTGCAGGCTTGAATTTTAAAGCAAAGGGAGAAATGATTGTTGAAAAAGGGTGGATTGACTTCTACCCTTATTACAAAGGCAAGGATATTTCTTTACCTCAGTTTAATGAAGGAGAAGAGATAGATATTGTCAAGGTAGAAGTAAAGAAGGATAAAACAAAGCCACCTTCTCGCTATACAGAAGCTTCGCTTGTTTCTGAACTTGAGAAAAGAAATTTAGGAACAAAGGCAACAAGAGCAGTTATTGTGGATACCTTATTCAAAAGAGGTTATTTTAGAAGAGACGGAGGCATACATGTGACTAAGTATGGCTTATCTGTTGATAGCGTGCTTGAGAAGTATGTACCTGATATAGTTGATGAAAAGATGACCAGAAAATTGGAGGAAGAGATGAATGCAATTACAACAGGAAAAAAGGATAAGGAGGAGGTAATAGAGCATGGAAAGGAGGTTCTTTTACACATCCTTGAAGAGTTTAGAAGAAATGAAGAGGAAATAGGAAAGGAGTTGCTTAATTCTCTTAAAGAAACTGAAAAGGAGTTAACAGTAATAGGTAAGTGCAAATGCGGAGGCGATTTGAGGATTATATACAACAAAAAATCAAAATCGTACTTTGTTGGTTGTTCAAACTATCCAAACTGCAAAGTCACATATTCACTTCCCAGAGGATATCTATTCAAACCTGCCAACGAAGTTTGTCCTTATTGTGGAGTTCCTATGGTTGCTATAAAGAAGAAAGGAACTAAGAGAAGATGGGGGAAGATTTGCATAAATCCTGATTGCCCTGGAAAAAATAAAAAATAAATCAGAACTCAAGGCATTCATCATTTCTCAGCATATCCAGTTTTTCATCATCATAAGCAAATAACAACGAAAGGTTTTTATATAAAAAGTCTGAAAATAACCCATGAATAAGCTCTTCTTCATCTTTTTGCTTGGACTTCTAACTATAACTTATTCGGTGGATATAAACACATGTACGAACATAAGCCATCCTGGGTACTATAGATTGGTTTCAGATATATCAACAAGTGGGGCATCGTGTATTGAAATAAACACAAGCAATATTAGCTTTGATTTAAATGGCTATTCAGTGAGTTGTGATGGAGGGGATGGAATAGATATAATGCCTTCAGGTTGGGACCCTTTAACTAATATAACTATATTCAATGGAGACATAACACATTCAGATATTGACTTATATATATCTCATTCTAACATAACTATTGAGAATGTAACAATGACTGATGGATCCAATGTGGGTTTGTTTTTAGATTCTTTATCAGAGAATGAAGCTAACTTATCAAATGTAAGTATAAAAAACTCATGGACAGCTCTATACATTTCATCTGTTTACAGTACGAATATTTCAGTTTCGGGCCTTAATATATTGAATTCAACATACACAGGTGTTGCTGTTGAGAGTCCAAGCAATTCTTTGATAGAGATTTCTTCATTTGAAATAAATGAAACACTTTTGGGCATAAACATTTCAGATCAATCTGAAACTTTCATTAATCTATCAGATGGATATATAAAAAATTCAAGCTATGCAGGTATTCTTGATAGCGAGAGTTTCTCATCAAATATTTCGATATTCAACACAACTATGCAGGAGTGCCATATTGGTATTTTAATTAATGAATCTGATGGTATGAATTATACAGTAAACAAATCATCAATAAACTCGGTAGAGGAGGGTCTTTTTGTTGATAATCTGTATGAGGTTAATTGGATAAGAGTGGATTTCTCATCTTTTAATGGGAATAAAGGATTTAATATAAATACAGAAGATGGTAGCTCATGGGATGCACTTTATCTTATATTTAATGAACTGAACATTACCTCTGCAACAACTGGGTTGGTTATGCATGGAAACTCCAATATTTCCCTTAACCTATCCCATGGCAAATTAGAAGGAGATTCGATGGTATTTTACTCTCAAGCAGGTAATATAAATTATATAGTAAAGAATGCATCATTTAAGGGAAATGAAAAGGTAATTTATCTACCTTATCCCATCCATATTCAATCTGGTGTCTTTTACCCTGATTTCTCAAAAATAGAATTCTACAATGTTAGCGTTAATGGAAAGCCTGCGATATTTACATCAGATGAATCCAGCATTCCGTCAAACTTTGGCTTTGATAACTTTGTGAATGCTGATAACTACGGTTACATAGGGTTAATAGATATGAGAAGTGTTTATGTTAGAGGTAATTTACCTGAGGATGTTGATAGAGGATTGCTTTTATGGAATGTTTCAAACGGATTGATTGAAGTAAATGCTTCAACGTATCCTCTTGAAAGCATTCTTATAGTGGATTCCTCAAACATTACAATTACCGATTCAAACATAACAAACATTACTGTTTATGATTATACTTATAATTTAGTTGTAAATAGGTCTTATCTTAATGGATATGGCTCTTTGTTCTTTATGAAAGGAGGTCAATTTGAAAATATAAGCATCAAGAATAATCATATAGTAGGTGCTAATACTGCTTTGCTTGAAAACACAACAAGAGGAATTTATTTCTACTCTTTAAAACTCAATAATGTTAGTGTATTCAATAATACAATTGAGCATGTTGGTGTGGGTACAAGGGTTTTAATTTTGAATGAAGTGAGAGCTGTAAAAATCTTTAACAATACTATACTCAATACAAATGTAGCAATATGGAGCTTGATGGTTTCACCTCTTGGTTTAATAGCTCCAAATGAGATAAACTTTATCTCAGGCAACCACATTTCAAACTCAACAGTTGGTATTAGAGCAATGGATGATAACAATAACTGGCTTTTAGGAGCTAGCTTCCCCTTCATTCAAATAACAAACAACACAATATCTGATGTTGTTTCAGCATTTCAAATAATTGATGGAGGAAATTGTTACATAACAAACTCCAATATTAGTAATTCTTCCATATGTATTGACCTTGGTAGAACCAGATTTTGGGATGATGTAATAAATAGTTATGTTTTCTCTTCTCCAGCATTTAATATTTACATGAGAAATATAACTTGTTTTGATACAGGTGATTATTGTGTGCAGTATAATGGCTCGAATTATTTGCGTAATTTAAATATCGCTAATATCACTTGCTCAAATGGTAAGACAGCCATAAACCTAACTCGAATATCAGGTTTGACTGTTGAGAATTCAACATTTGAGGGATTTGAAAATGGGCTAATAATATCAGAAACATGGTGGAAATCTGGCGAACTTACCAATGGTAAAGGCATAAGATTTGTGAATACAGTTATGGAAGTAGCAAAGTTTGCTTTTAATGTGACTGATATCTATACAGACGAGTTAGTTTCGCCAGATAACGGGTCTATTTACATCCACAATGTTTCTGTCTCAAACCCAGCAGGTTCGCTTACACCATTCACTGTCTTTGACTTCATATCATTTGATAATGGCGTTATAAACTTCACCATAGCTCCTTCTTCGTTCTCTGAAACACCGTCAGCAAACCTTACTTCATTTGGAGATAAGAGGTTGTTAATAGAAACCCTGCCATCTGGAGGTAATATAACCAACATAAGCTTCTACTGGAATGATACTGAGTCATCTTCAATAAATGAGTCCAGCATTGAGCTCTGGAGATACCATTCAGATGTATGGGAGCAACCGGGCTCAGCTCAGAGCTTGGATACTGTTAATAATGTTATAACAGCTTACAATGTAACAAATGGAAGTATATATGGTTTGTATGCTTCTGGTTCAGGAGCAGTAGCAGGTCCTCCACCTGAACCAAAAGGAACTAAACCAACTGAATTAAGTGTAGAGGTGATATGTAATGAGGGCTAAATACCTATTCTTGATATTTTTGGTTCTGTTCAGCCTTGTATATTCCTACACTTATCTTGGAAATGGAGAATGCCTGTGTAATTCATGCCAGGATTGTAGAACTGCTATAAATGCTGATAGATGCTCTTTAATAAAGCTTACAACTGATATAACTTATTCTGAAAGCGATCTGGATGAAAGTTCATGTATAAGAATAACTAAAAGTGATAAAACATTTGATTGTCAGTGGCACAAGATTGATGGAAGTAATGTGTATATGGATGTGCCAATAAGAGTTGTTAACTACAATCATAAAATCAGGGATATCCATATTCAAAATTGTGAAGTTCTGGAGGCATCAGGACCTGCCAATTATGGTTTTGGTATTGAGTTCAGAAAGAATGTTGAAGATAGTTCAATTCATGATGTCAAAGTTCATAATTGCGGTTGGGCAGGCATAAGAGTAGCTCAGTCTTCAAACATAGAAATTTATAATGCAGAAATTTGGGCTATAGCAAGTGTGGGCATAAGGATTGTAAGTGGTTCTACCCATGTAAATGTTCACAACGTTAATATAAAGGATGCCCATTACGGTATTTACTTATGGGATTCTGACACAACAGATAATGTTATTAAGGATTCTTATATAAAAGGATGGGATTACGGTATTTACTTCCATAACAACCTTGGTACTCCTTCGGGAAATTTGTTTTACAATAACATAATCAATTCAACCACTTATGTATTTTATAGCGGAACTCCCAGGCAGAACTCATGGACAAGAGATGAAAGCAGACAGAACATAATAGGTGGCCCTCAGGTGGGTGGAAATTATTATGCAAAGCCCAACGGCAATGGTTATTCAGAAACATGTGAAGATAATAATAGAGATGGTTTTTGCGATGAGCCATTGAGTTTAGCTTCAAACAATATTGATTATAAACCATTAACCAGATGGAATCCTTTGCCTGATGTTGTTATTTTATCTCCTGAAAACGGAGATAGGCTAAGCACTTACTCAATCCCTGTTGAATTAAATGTTAGAAATGCCAATGAAACAAATCTCAGCATTTTTGAAGGCTCTTTCTTAATAAATTCAACATTGATTTTGGGAGAGGGAACAAAGCATGAAGTATTGTATGTAAGCCATGATGGGAACTATACAATAAGGGCAGTTTCTACAGATGGAAGCCATACAGCAGAGGATTCAGTAAACATTGAAGTTATTAAGGGACTGAATCTAAGTGTGGTTATTAATAAACCGGAAAATAATGCGATCATTGGAACCCCTTATGTTGTGGTAAACCTTACAGTAATAAGTGATGAGCTCAACTTTACAAACATAAGTGTATTTAAGAACAATTCTCTGATTAACTCAACTACATCCCCACAGGTTGGTAACTATCTTGTTTTGTTCGGCCTGGCAGGAAACGGAACTTACAGAATAAGAGCAACAGCATACAGCACAAGAGGATTTTCTGATTACGATGAGGTTAATGTTACAGTCGTTATGTTAAAATGTGCTCCTGCTCCCAGGGTTGTTATAACATACACTTCCGAAGGAGAACCTGTGGTGGAAGGAGAAGTAAAACTTATTCAGCAACAACCCCCTTATGATTCATTTGAGAATGAGACTAATGAGAGTGGAAAAGCAGCTTTCTACAATATTCCGTCAGGTGTTTACAAGGTAGTTGCTAATAAGCCAGGTTATGAAAGGCAGGAGGCATACATTACAGTATGTTGCGAGGTTTGCCCTATTTATAATGGTACTTTTGTTAATATTTATGCAGAGGAGGAAGAGTGTTTAGGAGATTCAGTATGGGTCAGAGTCGTTGATGCGAATACATCCTTGCCTTTATTCAATGAAGATGTTTATGTTTATGAAATTGATAACCCTGATTTTGAGCCTATTCATTTAATTACAAATGAGCAGGGTTATGCTGAGTATGTTCCTCCAAAAGAAGGTTACTATACTTATGATACCACCAGGGAAGAAGTTAGGGTGGATACAACGAGTGTTATTTTATGTGGTGAGAATAAAACTGAGGAAGTTAACGAAACTCAGGAACAACCCCCTTCTCCACCGTCTCCTTCTATTAATGAAACAGAAGAGGAAATAAAAGGCAATGTAACAGAGGGGAATATAACAACTAAGGAAGAGGTGAAGGGTAGAGGAGTTATAGAGGATATTGTTGTTAAGGTTCTTACACCGTTTAATATGCTTTTCCTGGCCGTTTTGCTGGCTATTCTGGGCTTGATATACCTCAGTAGACACAATGTGGTTGTCGAACTCATGAATCCACCTATTGTTGGAGAGAAAGCAACATTATTTGTTTATAACAAAGGAGATAGGAAGCCACTGAAAGATATTGTTTTAGATGTTTATTTGAATGGTAAGAGCCTTCAGGTGCTTAAAACAAACAGATATGGTAAAGCATCTTTCTTCATAAAGTCACCAGGTGTTTACGAAGTCTTTTACAAAGGCAAGAAAAAATTAGAGTTTAGAGTTGGTGAGTAATTAAGGCTCAAGCCTTGTTATTGTTCTTGGGAAGGGGATTGCATCTCTTATATGGTTTAAGTCAAGCACATACTTTACAAACCTCTCAACTCCTAATCCAAATCCCGAGTGAGGAACGCTCCCATATCTCCTCAGGTCTAAATACCATTCATAATCTTTTGTGTTCATGTTTAGTTCCTTCATTCTCTTTATTAGTTTATCATACTCCCAGATTCTCTCACTACCGCCTATGATTTCCCCATGTCCTTTAGGTGCCAGCAAATCATCGTTGAGCACAGTTCCCGGCCTTTTCTCATCTTCTTCCATGTAAAAAGCTTTTATCTCTTTAGGAAAGTTTGTTACAAACACAGGAACATCATAAACAGAAGTTAGCAGGGCCTCCTCATCCGCTCCAAAATCATCTCCGTACTTCATCTTTCCACCTAATTCATTCACTTTATTAACCGCTTCTTCATAAAGCAGTCTTGGGAATTTTTTATCTATGCTTTTATGCATATCTACATCCTTTCCCAGGACTTCAAATATCTCTTCATGCTCTTTAACCATCTTCTTTATAACATATCTTACAAGCTCTTCCTGCAATTGCATATTCATTTCCTGATTGTAGAATGCCATCTCTGGCTCCAACATCCAGAACTCAACTAAGTGTTTTCTTGTTCTGCTTTTTTCGGCTCTGAAGCAAGGGGCTAAAGTATAAACCTTCTCCAAAGAGAATATCATTACCTCTGCGTACAACTGGGAGCTTTGAGTTAAGTACGCTTTTTTTCCAAAATAATCAATCTCAAACATATCGCTGCCCCCCTCTGCTCCTGCTTTTGTCAGCATGGGAGGTGTTATCTCGTAGAATCCTTGATTATTTAAGAACTCTCTTAAATAATCCATTATGTAGTGCCTTGCTTTCATTATTGCCTGCATTTTTCTACTTCTCAACCATAAATGCCTGACATCAAGCAAAAACTCTTCACTCAAATCTTTTTGAATGGGGAAAGGAAAACCTTTCCATATGGGTTCTATATTACTTACCTTTAACTCAATGCCTCCCGGTGCCCTTTCATCCTTTCTAACAATTCCTTCAATCTCAACATAGCTTTCTATGTATAGGTTTACAGCATTATTCCAGACCTTTTCACTAACTACATCTTTCTTAACAATACACTGGATTATGCCTGTCGAATCCCTAATAACAATGAATACTTTGTTTTCACCCAGTACTCTGTGCCTGTAAACCCATCCTCTTATCTTTACAGTTTTTCCTTCCTCTGCATTAAAGACATCTTTAATCATAACAAGCCAGTTAATAGAAAACCATTAAAAAATATCCTTTTACATTTTTACCTATGGAACTTTCTCTTTCATTTAATAAGAAGCTGGATAGAGACTGGGATGTGGTTATAATAGGCTCTGGTCCAGGTGGATTATCTGCTGCTCTTTATGCTTCAAGAGGCAAACTAAAAACATTAGTTCTGGAAAAGAATTTCACAGTTGGAGGGAACATCGCTTTAACAAGTTTAATCGAAGATTATCCCGGCATCAAGGAAGCAACGGGTGAGGAATTTGCTAAATTACTTAAGGAGCATGCAGAATCATTTGGAGCAGTAATTGCTACTGGTGAAGAAGTAATTAGCGTTGATTTCAATTCTTTTCCAAGACTTATAAAAACAAGGAATGCAGAATACACGGCAAAGGCAGTTATAATAGCAACAGGAGCGGACCCAAGAAGATTGAATGTTCCAGGAGAGGAAGAATTTATAGGTAAAGGCGTTAGTTATTGTGCTGTTTGTGATGCTCCTTTCTTTAAAGATAAGAATGTAATTGTTGTTGGAGGAGGAAATTCTGCTTTGGATGAAGGATTGTATTTGACAAAGTTTGCCAGAAGAGTTTACATAGTCCACAGGAGAGACCAGCTGAGGGCAGATAAGATTCTCCAAGAAAGAGCATTTGCCAATCCTAAGATCGAGTTCATATTTAATACAGTTGTCAAGAAAATAGAGGGAGATAGCGTGGTTAGGAGAGTTCTTTTGTTCAATAATAAAACAAATGAGGAAAAGTATTTTGACATTGATGCTGTCTTTATTTACATAGGATTGGTTCCAAATTCTTCATTATTCAATGTTGAAAAGGATGAGAGAGGATATATAATAACTAATGAGAGGATGGAAACAAGCGTGAGAGGTGTTTATGCTGTTGGTGATGTTAGAAAGAGTCCTTTAAAGCAGGCAATAACAGCAGCTGGTGAAGGGGCGATAGCAGGCTACTTTGCTGAGAAGTTTGTTGAGGGTTTGGGTTAAACATTTTAACCTAAATGTATAAAAAAGGTATGAGAGAGGATTTGATACTATGAAAAAGGCTTTCATTTTTTTAATTCTTTTTTCCTTAGCGTTCTCTACGACATGCATTGTTTATTTTTCAGGCATTGGCTGTCCTCATTGTGCTAAAACAGACCCATTTTTATTCAAACAATTTTTAAATTCAAACAAAGATGTTGTTGTTATAAAGTATGAAGTTTATCACCATCAGGACAATGCTCAGCTCATGTATAAATACAATGAGGTTTACAACACTCCTCTTGGAGTTCCTTTGCTTTTGTTTGATGAAAAAAATGTTCTGGTTGGTGATGCACCCATAATAAACAACCTCTATAAGTTTTATTCAAATCTGAATGGCTCTAAGTGTCTTTTGCCTGATGGCAAAGTGCCTTTTGATGAGCTGGACCTTAATTCTCTGCCAGGTTCTCCAACAGTGTGGGCAAATGGAAGGGTTGCGTTTAGGCAGGATAAATCTTTTGATAGCAGGGCTGTTAAGGAGATTTTGTTAAGCAACAACATAGTGGATGTATTGAACAAAACTAATTATACTCCCGTTAAGCCAAAGGATATAGAACTTTCAGGAGACATTTATTCGTTTGAAAACGCTGTTTATATAGACGGCTGGGTTGTTGAGTGGAACGGCCCCCCTTATTTAAGTGGTGAGCAGGTAACAACAGATGGACATAGTTCATATAAACTTCATTTGACTGTTGCTAAAATTATCTCCTTGGCAATAGTAGATGCTATAAATCCATGTGCTTTAGCAGTTTTAACATTGATGCTTTTAGCCATACTCACATATAATCCAGATAATAAAATGAAGGTGCTCTATGCTGGCTTAGCATTTTCATTAGCTGTCTTTATCATCTATTTTGTTTACGGCCTTATAATAATAAAGTTCTTCCAGATTGTTCAAATGTTAACATCTTTAAGATTATTGCTTTACAAGCTGGTTGCTTTGTTTGCTGTTGTTCTGGGCTATTTGCATGTAAAGGACTTTATTAATTACAAACCAGGTGGTTTTCTTACTGAAATGCCTATGTCTTTAAGACCTGTTGTTCAGAAGATAATTAACGGCATTACATCTCCCAGAGGAGCGTTTTTTACAGGAGCATTTGTTACTTTATTCCTGCTGCCCTGCACTATAGGACCTTACATAATTGCAGGTGGTATTCTCTCTTTTATGGATATTATTGAGACATTTCCCTGGCTTGCTTTATACAATGCTATTTTTGTTTTGCCTATGCTTTTAATTACACTTATTGTTTATGTAGGATTGGCTCAAGTTAAGAATGTTAAGGAGTGGAGAGATAAAAACATTAAATACATTCATTTACTTTCAGGAATTATAATGATGGCTCTGGGCATTGGTATGGCATTAGGTTTGATTTAAAGTATTTTTCAAGGCTTCTTCAACATCTTCACTGCTCAAACCAAAATCCCCTAGGTTGATGTTTATGAGCTTCAATTCAACAGGAGTTAAGGGATACACAAGGACTCTTGACTCATTTAAATGCTTGCTGTATACAATGTAGTAAAATCTTCCTTCTCCGTTCTCTGTTTTTTTGCCTATTTGAACATTTACACTTAAATTTACTATTCCTGAGATATCTCCTGATTTTAAAGCAGTTATTGCATCAACAGGCATGCTTGCACTAATGTAAGGCAGGGATTTTTCGAAATCGTTGTGCCAGCCCACAACAGTCAAATGACCTTTTTTAACAGTTTCTTCAGAAATGGTGGGCAGACTTTCTGTCTCATTTGTGCATAAATAGCTCTCTGAAAAAGGTCCTTGAGGAAGAAAATAGTTTAGAGAATTTAATAGAACAGCAGCTCCTACCTGCCCACTTAAATCAGCTATATGTGGTTCTAAGCAATCTATATCCCCTAATTCTTCTGAAAGAGCAAAGCATGCAATCCATCCAGCAATGCTGCCTGCTAATGCTGTTGATTCAATTCTTTCTTTTGCATGAAGCGTTTTGTAGAATACCTTCTCTTCTTTTAAAAGCTCTGAGTTTTTACCTGATAGGGATGTCAGTGTTAAGTTCAGAAACAGGATGATTATTATGGCAATGAACACAATCAAAAAAGTTATATATCCTTTCATCATTTAATTCTTTAACTTTAAAATATTAAAAAGGTGTTGATGTGCTCGAGCTAATAGCTTTATTCCTCTCTGGTTTTTCAACTAAAATGCTTGACGGTTTTAGAATGAGAAAGTTTAATGTTAAGGAGGTTATTTACTCCTTAGTTTTTTCTGGCTTTACACTTTCTGGATTCTTTTTAGGATTGCGATTAGTTCCTGAATTGGTTATTGGGCTTATTCTTGCTTTGATTCTCGCAGGGAAAATGGATACAGGTGTATTTAAAGCTATGTCAGCGCTTTTTATAACAGTATTCGTTTACTTCCTCCTTCATCAGAGCATAAATATCTATCTTCTCCCGGGTTTTTTAATTGCTTCATTCCTTGATGAATTGGAGATTGCTCGAGGCTATAGACCATTTTTACCTCTTTTTTCATTGCTTGTTGGTTTTATCTTTTCATTTCAGTATTTTTTTGCCATTCTCGCCTTTGATGCAGGATACACCATAGCATATTTTATAAAGCCAAGATTTATATCATGGTTCTTTTAGATATTATTTTAACTTCTCTTTCGAGATTTGAAAGTCTCTTGAAAGCTATCTCGTCGCTTCTCTCTAAGGCTTTTATTTTTGCTTTTACTATTAATTCAGTGAGCTGTTTAAGCACCTTTGGAGATACTCCTTTTGATTTTACTATATTTGCTAAGCTTATAACTGTCTCACCTACATAAACATTATTCATTTCTTTTGAAAGCTCGTTTATTATATGCAATAGTAGCGTTTCATTTGTAACTCTGAACTTCGGTTTTTTGTGCATTTGTATCACCAGTCTTATAATGATTAGAAATGTTTTTAAATATTGTTAAAAAAATACTCTAAGTGTATAAAAATGTAGATAAATGAGTGATTATTTGTATAATTTCATGTTTAGCTTTTTATAGCCTTTATAAACATTTCTATTTTTCTTCCAGCATCCTTTTCAAATGCAGTGCCTACTTGAATTATATCAGCACCTGCTTTGACCACTTTTCTTGCTTCCTCAGGTGTTCGTATGCCACCGGCAACTACATAAGGCTTTGTTGTAACACTTCTTACTGCTTTTATCATCTCCAGAGGTATATGCCCTTCCTTTGGATTACTTCCAGCGTCTGTTATTATGAGCTTGAACCCCATCATATCTGCTGCTAAGGCAAACGCTGCAGCTATTTTTGGTTTATTCCTGGGAATTAAATCGACATCTCCTACCCAGCCCACTGTTCCACCTGGCTCAACTACTATGTAGGCAGTTGGAATGGCTTCAATGCCTAATCTTTTTACCACAGGTGCTGCAAGCATCTGAGCCCTTGTTATCCAGTAAGGGTTTCTGCTGTTGAGTAGGCTCATAAAGTAAAGGGCATCTGCATACTTTGTTACAGTGCCTATATTTCCTGGAAAAAGTATGATGGGAATATCAACCACCTCTCTAACTCTCTTTGCTACTTCATCAAGAATTTCTCCCTGCACACCTGTTGAGCCGCCTATAAGGATTGCGTCAGCCCCACCTTCATAAGTTCTCCTTGCTGTTTCAACAGCGTGCTCCACATCTTTGTGGTCAAGAGGGTCTAAGACAGTAAATAACAT
The DNA here is from genome assembly GCA_027024255.1 of Microcaldota archaeon. Taxonomy (GTDB): domain Archaea; phylum Micrarchaeota; class Micrarchaeia; order Anstonellales; family J096; genus JALVSQ01. Next base: position 3,708 of record JALVSQ010000015.1, on the reverse strand, counting down.
CTTCTCTTCGTTTTCAAACTTCTCATAAATGTATCTTATTACCCTGTTCATGCCCTTATTCTTAATCAAAACATTTTTAATAGCCTAACTTCCACATACAAACAGTCTTTTTATTTCGCCTTTATAATAAACAAACCTGTAAATACACACTTCATCGTCAACAGATGAAAAACCTATATGCAGAGAATTTAAGCCAGCATTCTTTTTCAAGGACTCAATGTCAATGTTTAAAGAGGAGTCATCTATTTTATTTATGACCCTTTTTCCATTCTCCAGAACTGCATTTGTTTTTACTATATATTCTGAAATCAGAAAGAGAGCCTTTACTTTATTCATTTCCTTTAAGTTAGCAATTCCATTTATCTGAAGTTGCATGATTTGAAGGGAGCTGATTATTATTAGAAGTAGAGGGACAATTGCCAGCATTACATCAACCATAAATACTGCTTTAAATGCATTCACCTTCTGATGCACCCCCAATTATGTTTATCCTCTGCCATTTGCCGTTTATGTTTGCATACGGCACATTATCTATTACAATTATGTCTGTTAAAGGCATTGATGAATAACTGTTTTTGCAGTGATTTATCAATTTTAAGCTGAGCAAATCAATATTCTTTTGAGTAATCATCAAATTAACAATATCGGGCCCAAATGCCCTGATTTTACCTAAACTTTGAGCTAGAGCTACAAGCATCAGAATAGCAAGGGCCAGATACAGGGAATAGCTCAGCATAAACTCAACTGTTATCTGGGCTTTAACCACGCTATATCATTACTACTTTTGTTTTATAAATATAACTAAGCCACTTTCTTACTTCAGTCAATTCCTTTGCTTTATTTTTTCCCATAGCGTTCCATAGAATTGAATCGATGTGAAGAGGAGGAATCCCTGTTTTAAGAGCAATGGCCCGCCAGAACTTCAGAGGTTCTTTGTTTGTGAGCATTTTTGTAATTTTTTTAATTCTTGAATCAAGAGGTATTGGAATTTCCATCGGAAAAGGTGTAAATTTCTTTTTTATTATTCTTTTTGCATAACCAAACATCTTAATGCTGAATACAACTGTCTTTCTATACTTTCCAAATACATAAAGCTTTTTCCACACATCTTTAAATCTCATTGAAGGAGTTATTTCCTCTAATATTTTCTGAGCTTTTTTTAACCTTTTTAATTTTACATTTGTCAATCTTTTGTTGAAAGCAGATATTTCGAGAAAGTTTTTCATGTCTCTGTATATGTTGCCAGTTATGCTAAGTTTTTCCTCAAATTCATTCCAGTAATCCTCTGCTTTGCCCGAGAGCTGGTAGCTTATTAAAGAGTTAGCCACGACATACTTCACAAAAGGACCTGCCTCGACTCTCTTACTCATTCTGTACAATGCTATGTATTGAGGGTCCTTACTTTCTATACTTTTTGCACCTTTAATTCCTATACCTTTTAGTATCTTTATCAGGGCTCTTACTCTTTCCATTTAATCACATCAGAACATCTTTTATTTTATCGATTCTGTAATTTGGTAAAGGTATTAAGGTGTTTATATCCATAGGTCCGAATATATCGTACTGCAGGAGACCTGTATAAGCAATCATTGCTCCATTATCTCTATTGAACTCATCCCTTGCTACACCAAATTCTATACCATTCTCCTCAGCCATTTCTTTGAGCATTTGTTGAAGCCTTTTGTTTTGAGCAACACCACCACAGACAAGCACAGCCTTTGCTTTTACAACATGCAGGGCTCTCTCAGCTACTTCAACAGTCATGGCAAATGCAGTTTCCATTAGAGAGTAAACAACATCTTCAAGAGGATGGGCTTTCAGGGCTTTTATTGCAGCAGTGTATAAACCTGAGTAGGAGATGTTCATACCCTTTACATAGTAAGGTAACTCAATGTATTTTCCTTTTTTAGCAATTTTTTCTAGTTCGCTTCCATGAGGTTTTTCAAGACCTGCTTTTCGAGCAAACGAATCAAATAGGTTGCCTATGCCCATGTCTAATGTTTCACCCATTATTTTGTATATGAAAGGTTTTGTTTCATAAAGAATCTGAGTATTCCCCCCACTTACATAAACAACAAGAGGATGCTTTAATCCTGTGTCATATTCACCTATTTTTATATGGGCAAGGGGGTGATTTACCCCAACTATTTCTTTTTTGTAAAGTTTTGCTAAGAACTTAGCCATTGAGACACCAAATGATAGAGGAGCACCTATCCCCGGTCCCTGGGAAACGGCAATTAAATCAACATCTTTTAAGGTAATGTTTGCTTTGTTTAAGGCTCTATCCAAAACATCTGCAAAAATATTTGCATGATGGTCTGCTAACTCCCTGGGAATAAAACCCCTTTGGGATGGTTTAAACATATCCAGTTCGTTTGATTTTATGTTTTTGCTAAAAACACCTATTCCAAGTGTGTGAGCAGTGCTTTCAATTCCCAGCACATTCAAATCTCTGTTCCTGTGCATATGCCTTCAACACATTTATCATTTATCGTTAATGGGTTTCCATCATCGCATGGCACATCATTCAAGGGTTCATGCACACATGTTGCATTTATGCACTTCTCTTCTGTGCATGGATTTCCGTCATCTTCACATATTGCATCATCAACCACTCCATTACAATCATCATCGATTCCGTTGCATACCTCTTTGGCTCCAGGATAAACATCCCTGTTGTTGTCGTCACAATCAACATCTTCTGTGTAGCCATCACCATCTTTATCCTGATATTGCTCAACCTCTATTGTAATTGATTTTGTTGATTTGCCATTTTCGTTGAATGCATTTAAAATGTAAGTAGTTGTTAATTGAGGCTTTACCACTATTGAGCCCGAGTTTGGGACATTGCCTATGCCTTCTATCGTTACTGATGTTGCGTTCTCTACAAGCCACTCAAGCCTTGCTTCCTCCCCCACCTTTATTTCATCAGGAGTAACCTTAAAATACACAATGGTAGGAGGATTCCCTGTTTCAACTACTTCAACATCCTTTTGCTCAATGCATCCAAACATTAGCAGCATTATTACAATAGCAATCATCAATTTGTTCATAAAGGCTTAATTGACAATGCATATTTAAAATTCTAATTGTTGGCATAGTTTACATTTTTAAACCTTTTCTTAAACAATCTGAATAAAGGTGAATACGATGGGAGCTATATTAGATGAGATTAATCCTTCATTTCCTCATGTTTTGGTCAAAAGGGGCATTCCCTGGTTGCTTTTAGGTGTGATTTTCCTTGTTCTGCCTCTTACTCCTTTGCCCGATGGAATTGCTGGTATTCTTTCAACTGTTGGGCTTTATCTCAGTTCTGCGACTGTTTCATTTATCCTTGTGATTTTAGGAATTATCGTGATTGTTGTGGCTTTAATGTACTTTTATGTTTATTCTCATGTAACCATTATGTGGCTTGAGCCAGATAAAATTGTTTTGCAACAGGGAGTCATTGCAAGGCAGAGAAAAAAGATACCTCTTTATAAAATAACTGATACTCTGGTAAAGCAGGGTTATGTAGATAGATTGATAGGTTCTGCAAGGATTTACATAAACACAAGTGGGCATCCAACGTATGAGATTGCGATTTATGATGTTGAGTTTTCAGATGCTGAAAGATTCCACGACAATGTGTATTCAGAAATAAAGAAAATGGAAAAAGAGCTCATGGAAAAAGAGAGTGATTAATTATTTGTAGTAAGAGTAATCCTC
>JALVSQ010000014.1 GCA_027024255.1 Microcaldota archaeon | reverse complement strand
AGAAAAACATATGCAGAAAGCCAGGCAGGAGCTTACTATGCTGTTAGAAATGTTGTTTTGGAGTATTTAGCAAAAATAAAAAGGCAGGCCTCAACAATAGTAATAAGGGAAGTACACGAAGGGTACAACATACCAGTAGGTGTATGGCAGGTAAGGGAAAATGTCAGGAATGCATTTGAAAGAGGTTGTAAAAAATTCAGTTCAATTAATGAGGCAAAGGAATACATCAATAAACTTCTGAGAATTCCGTTCATTAAATACAAAAAGAAGAGTAGAACATTAAGACAATCCCTGCTCACTTCTCTAACTCATCCCATATCTTGAAGACCTCAAGTATCATATCTGGATTCAGTATGGGCTTTCCAAATGCCTCAACATCATCAACTATTCTGGGACATGCTGTATTGACATAGGCATCAAATTCCATAAAGTTTTGTAGAGTTAAAGGCTCGAATGTGTTTGCAACAAGGATGAATGCTTTTCTCTGTCTTTTTTCAATTTCTTTCTTTAAATGATTTGCCAAACCAATGTTAAACTGCCCGATTTTTGTTGAAACTAAAATTCCAAATATGCTGGCATCAACCGCCTTTATTATGCTCCCTCTTCTCCTTTTCCTTAACTTCATTATATCATCATTTATCTTTTTGAATTTCCCTGAATAGGGATTCACAACATACACATCCCTTTCCTCATCTATTGCCAATGCATGGAACATTCCATCACCGACAAACACGACAACATCTCCTTCAACATCCACTGCTTTTGCATCGCATCCAAGCACCTGGCCAGGATACTTTGCTTTAATGCCCTTCTTAAAATTCACCTTGAAACCATTAGACTCAAAAAAATCCTTCATCTCATTTATTTGATGAATATGCTGGACGGTTGTTCCAAGAGCAATTGTTCTTACTCCTTCTTTTTTTAAATGATTGACCAAATCATGCCAATCTATGCTGATATTTATATGCCACTCAATATACTCAACTTTTACAGGAGGATTTCTTACAAATTCTGCATGACCATAATGAACTATCTTATCCACTTTTAACATCTTAGCTTCCTCTACGGCTAAATCACAACCTCCGAAAGAGGGTGAAGAGGATATGAATACTTCATGGCCCTTTGCCTTAAACTTCTCTGCCTCTTTTAAAGCATATTTCTTCAAACCTTCTGGAAATTGAAGTAGAATCCTCATGATTAACCTCTTACAAAAAGGGGTTTAAAGCCATAACCGAAAAGCTTTTAAATTATACCTTCGCTTATAGTATATGGGAGAAAGTGTTAGTCTTAATGTTAAGTCAAGCAGTGGGTTAGGGAAAAAAGTCTTTCTTTTTCGTCCTCTGGTTGAAGTGCCAAATAACTTACTAATGAAAAAGATGAATGAATTTTTTAAAGAAAAAAGCTGGATAAAAAGGATAAACATCGTTAAGGACATAGGTTTCCTTGGTATGAATAACAAAAATGAGCTTTTTCTTGTTCTCAGCGAAATGCTCAACTGGGAAAGGCATGAAAGCGTAAAAGCAACAATATTTGAAGTGTTAAGGTCCGCAGAGCCTAACAAAGCAGCATTAATACTGATAGAAGGTGCCAGAAGAGAGAGGTATGCAAAAGATGCTGCCCTAAAAACATTGAGCGTTATCAAAGGAGTAAGACCATCTACTGCAAAAACAGTAGTCAATGCCCTAAATGAACTTCTTGAAAATGAAAGATTGTTGAGCTACAAAGGACTTATTTTATTAGCTATATCTAATTTTGATAAAGAAAAGGGTAAAGAACTTGCTCTATCATTTTTTAAAAGCAAGGATTATCAAGCAAGAGAGTTCGGAGTAAAAGCATTTGGAAAATTAAGATATATGGAAGGTATTGAAAAGGCTTTAAAAGATGAAAACAAATCTGTTAGATTAGAAGCTGTTATCGAGTTAGAAAAATTAAAGAACCATGAATTACTGAAAGATGCTGTTAACGATGAAAGCTGGCTCGTCAGATGGAGAGCAGTAAGAGCATTCGGAATTCATAAACTGAAAGGATATAAGGAAATCCTTCTAAAAGCTCTTGATGATGAGCATTTTAAGGTCGTCTCAGAATCAATAAAATGGATTGAAAAATACAGAATTGGTGAGGCTTTGCCCAAGTTAAAGAAGTTAAGCACAGAAATAGATATAAGTATCTGCAAACCGGCCATAGATGCTTACAAGGAACTAACTGGGGAAGAACCTCCTGAAAAATCATTCAGCTACTACTGGCTTTTGGATAAGAATTTAAATCCATAGGAACAAATTCCGTGTATGCCAACAATAGGCTTAGTGGGAAAACCATCAGCAGGCAAATCAACATTTTTTGCAAGTGCAACATTAGCCAATGTTCCTATAAATCCAAGACCATTTACCACTATAAAACCCAACGTAGGTACCGCCTATGTAAGGGTTGAATGCATAGATAAAGAATTCGGAGTCCAATGCGAGCCAAGAGAAGGTTTTTGCATTAACCACATAAGGTTTGTTCCCTTTGAGCTTGTTGATGTTGCTGGATTGATTCCAGGAGCCCATCTTGGAAAAGGGCTTGGCAATCAATTTTTGAATGATTTAGCAAGAGCAGAAGCTTTAATACATGTGGTTGATATAAGTGGCTCAACAGATGAACAGGGAAATTTCATTGGTTATGGAAAGCATGACCCTCAAAAAGATGTAAAGTGGTTAGAAGAAGAGGTCAACATGTGGTACAAGTCAGTTTTAGAGAGAAATAAGGCAAAGATGGAACGATTGAAAAGGTCAGGAAAAAAAGATAGTGAAGTAATCCTTGAAATATTTTCTTCATTTGGAGTAAAAAGAGAGCTGGCAGAAGAAGTAATAAAACTCTACGGGGAAATAGAAAAGTGGAAAGACAATTATGAAATTGCTAAATTTTTGAGAGAAAAAACAAAACCCATTGTTATTGCCGCAAATAAAATTGATTTGCCTTATGCAGAGGATAACTTTAATGATTTAAATGTTCCTGTAAAGGTTCCTGTTTGCGCTGAGGCAGAACTGGCTTTAAAAAGAGCTGCAAGAGCAGGAATCATCGATTACATACCGGGAAGTTCATCTTTTAAGCTGCTTAAAGAGGTAAGTCCTCAACAAAATGAAGCTTTGAATAGAATAAAAAAATTGCTTGAAAAATGGCAATCAACAGGAGTTCAACAAGCATTAGAAAAAACGGTTTATGAAGTTCTTAAGTATATAGTCGTTTTTCCAGCCGGAGCAAAGTTAAGGGATAAAAAAGGTAGAATATTACCTGATGCTTTTTTAATGCCTCCTAATTCTACTCTTAAAGACTTTGCCCTAAAAATTCATTCGGACATTGCAAAGGGCCTTTTGTACGGCATTGATGTAAGAACAAAGAAAAAATTAGCAAAGGATTATGTACTCAAGCATAGAGATGCCATTGAATTAATAAGCACTGCCAAATAACAGCATTATTTAAAAACCTTTCTTAAAAGGAATAATTGAGAACTTTTTAGAGGTGGAAAATGACCGATGAAAGAGTGGCTCAGTTAGATGCAGAGATTACGCAATTAACAGAACAAAAAAAGGAGTTAATAGAAAGAGTTACAAAAGCTATGAAGGAGTTGAAGTACAAAACAATTGAATTGAATGCATTGAGACCAATGGCAGAAAAAGCAAAGAAAATGGAGCTTGACAGATTAATAAGAAAGTTGAAGAGCTTAGAGTTTAAGGTTGCTACATCTGCTTTAACGCCAAAGGCAGAAAAGAAGTACCTGGACAGGATTTTAAAAATAGAGAAGCAGCTCAAAAAAGTCAGGCCTTATTTAAGAGCAGAAAAAAGAGTAAAAATCCTTGAAGAGGATATCGAGAAATTGCAGGCTGAAATAAAAGAGCTGGACGAAAAGCTAAAAGAGATAAGAAAAAACATAAGAGAGTTAATAAAAAAGAAGAGAATGATAGAAAAAGGAGCTAAAAAAGGTATTGAGTTGTTTGCTGATGAACCTGACCATATGGTTTCTCTTGAAGATGTTGTTGTGATTGAGAAAGAGGATTAATTTAACTCTACCCAGAACTCAACGACGCTGCCTCCTTTGTATGTATCAAACGTTGAAGGTACTTGTATGTGGTAAGAATAAGGAGCTGAAGCATTGAACTTGTCTACAAACACAATATCTTCATTATCCACTGCATCAAACTCATCATCAGAAGAGTCAGAGGAATCCCATAAAATACCTGTGAAATGATAAGCGGAGTAAGTAACGGGCACATCATTCACAATTTTTCCATAAACTCTTATCACCTCTGTAAAGTTGGCATGAGTACCATCACTGCTGTAAGTCCTTACAATGTTATCAGGGAATTGAGATGTATTGAGTAAAGAATCCAGCTCTGTAAAATCATTTAATGAATCATTCCCTGAAATATTCTTACCAAGAGCTGTTAGACTAATCCAGCTTATATTGCTTCCTTGTGAAACAGCATAAATATTCCCATTTCCATTCCAATGCCACTGATAAAATATGTATGTTTTGTTCATAGCCAGAAGAATTGAACCATTAATATCTCCATAAAAGATATGCCACATTGAAGCATTTGATAAAAGAATTGTCGACATCTCGTTATTGCTTTTTTCCCACCCATACTGCCACGAATCATTTGACTCATATATAACAGAGGTAGTATCCACTCTTGCTGTAATATTGATTTCTCCTTTATATGAAGGAGTATAGTTAAATGAAACAGTTATGGAGTGGTTCTCTTCCAGAAATGTAACTTGATGGGAAGAGACTAAGGAACCGTTAGCATACAACCCAACCACAAAGTTAGACGCATTGAATCCGTCATTCCTTACTGTAACATTAACTTCGGTTGTTGTGTTTTCATGTTGAAGCTGGGTAGGAGTTAGCTCAATATCTGTTATGTTCAAATCAGGCAATGGAAATATTTTTCCATTTAAAAATATTACATCATACCACCCATCTCCATTTAAATCTACTAAAAACTCATCCACTGTATCATTGTTAGCATCTGTCTTGTTAATTATTGTTAGCAAACCTGTGTTATCGTTGTAAAATGTTGGGTCCCAATAAACATCTGGTTCTCCATCTCCATTATTATCAATTATGAATGAATTGTTCCCTTCTATGCTTCCTTCCCAGACCACAGATGAAACACCATTTGAATCCTCAAAGCTGCCTATGTCCGGGTTTCCATCGTTGTTGTAGTCAAAAACGTGCTCATTAACTGAATCGTTATCTACATCCTTTACCCATGGAACAAGAACATGAGTCGTAAGGTTTATGCAGATAGTTGAGTTCTCCTCATCTCCATACTTGAATCTCATCTCAACTGTGCCTGAGTAATTGCCAGGCATTTGATTTGATAAATTAAGAGTTATAGTTGCATTCTTTGATATATTGGCCTGAATTGGTGTTATATCCTCCCCTGTGAGATTTGATGAGCTTATAATATAAGGCAAAGGTAATGCCTCCATATTTGAGAAGTTGTAAAACATGTCAATCACATCATAGATGTCGTTATTAAATATCTCAAGTTCAACTGATTTGGAGGAGTTGGGTTCAACCACTCCAAAATCTACTGCTCCGATGGAAAATATAAAACCCTGTTCTTGTTTTGAAAATGTGAATGAGTAAGAGTAGTTTGTAAGATTGTGATCCATTGCAAAATCATTTGCACTAGCAATTATTTCTCCATAAAGCGTTCCGTTATCAGCACATGTCACATTTATTGTTAAATTAAACAGCTTGAAAGTAAAGTTCTCAATTTCATCAAACCGATCAGGAGATACATTAACGCACTCATCAGGTAATGGAGGAGAGCCTTCAACATATGTAAGATTAACATTACTTACATTCAAGTAAGATAAATCTTTAAGTTGAAGTGTTCTGTGAAAGAGAGTTGTTATATTTCTCGAAAGCTCTATTCCTCTTTGGTCAGGGTAAATTATTAGTGAATAGTTAATAAGGACCCTCTTG
>JALVSQ010000013.1 GCA_027024255.1 Microcaldota archaeon | reverse complement strand
AAACTCAACTGCTACATTCCCAATATCAAAACAAAATTTAGAAAAAAAAGGAAAAGTGTTTGAATACAAATACAAGGGAGAATTTAAACTGAATAGAACTAAAATTGTATGGAAGAACAAACAATCAGTAAACGAATTAATAAAGGAGATGGGAAATAACTATTCAAAAATTTTATTTATAAGAAACACAATTGAAAACTCAATAAAAACATTCAACACTATAAAAGATGAATTGAATGAATTTTATGAAATTCTATATTTAAGCAGTATTGTAATTCCAAGATTTAGGAATAAGATAATTGAAAAATTTAAGGAATCTAATAGACCAATCATACTGGTCAGTACTCAATCGGTCGAAGCTGGCGTTGACATAGATGCTGATGTTGCATTCAGAGAAATTGGACCCTTGGATTCTATAATTCAAATAGCAGGCAGAGTTAACAGGAATAATAAAAAAGAGCTGGGAAAAATATTTGTATTTGAAGAAGAGAACGAAAAGTCGTGGATTCCATATACTACCACTCAGTATAAAATAACAAAGGAGATATTAGAAAAATGTGGTGAAATAGAGGAAAGGGATTATTCAACATACTTAAATGAATACTACAAAAATATTGAAGAGAAAGAGGAAAAATCCAAGAGAGTATGGTCAAATTACTTAAAAAAACTAAAAGGTCTATTAAAAGGTAGTGAGATTGGAAAAGACCCTTATCTTATAGAAGAGGATAGAAACACAGTTACGCTAACTTTTGTATTGGATGAGGATATAAACAACTCATTAAGGAGATACAAAGAATTGAAAGAAAACATATCCTCAATAGAAAATAATAAAGAGAAATTTGAAGCATTGAGAGAATTGCAACACCTCAAAGCTGAAATAAGACGTTATACTATAAATGTAAGGAGGAAGTTACTAGATGAGTCAATTTTACAAGATTTAGAAAAAGGTATATTTGGTTCTGATAGTTTTATAGTAAATAAAGATTACCTAGACTCTCTTTATGATGAAGAAATAAAAGGGCTAAAAGTTCAGGGTAATATAATATGAAGATTACTGGTACAATGCTGTGGTATTATTTCACATGTAAAAGAGAGTTATGGTTCTTTGGGAACGGAATTAACATGGATTATGATAGTGAGTTCATAAACATAGGAAAACAAATAGATAAATCAAATGAAAAATTTGAGTTTGAAGGAGGTAAAATAGACTCAATAAAAATTACTAAAAACAAAATTGTTGTAGAAGAAACCAAAAAGAGCAATAAATTGGGAGACAAGTACAAATGGCAAATAAAATACTATCTTTATCTTCTTATGAAGAAAGGTGTTAAGGCAAGTGGAGAAATAATATACAAAGAAAACAAAGAAAAAGAAGTAGTTAACCTAACAAAGGAAGATATAAGTAAAATTGAGGAAGCCTTGAAAGAAATTCCCAAAATAGTACTTAAAAACAAACCTCCAAAACCTGTAAGAAAACCTTATTGTAAAAATTGTGCTTATTACTCACTCTGCTGGGTCGGTGAAGATGAAAAATAATTTTTATATTACCCAAAGAGGGATAGTATATAGAAAAGGAAATACAATATATTTCCAAAATTCTGAAGGAAAAAGGATATTACCTATAAATTCAATAAATGCCATCTATTGCATGGATAGGGTAACTATTAAAAGTGGTGCTGCTTATTATTTGATGAAAAATAGAATTCCAGTCCACTTCTTTAATTCATTTGGTTATTATCAAGGTTCTTTATATCCCAGAGAGTTTTTAATTTCAGGGAAGATAAAGGTTCTGCAAGTAAAAGCTTATTTAGACAATAATGAAAGGATGTACATAAGTAAAGAGATTGTTAAGGCAATCAGACATAATATCATTTCGTTTTTAAGAAAGTATAATAAGGAAGATAAAGTTATAGGAATAAGTGGTAGTGTTATAGATAAATCAAAAAACATTAATGAACTTCTATCATGGGAAGGTAAGCTCTGGGACTCATTTTATAGTTCTTATGATGATATCTTAAAATGGAACAAAAAATTTGAAAAAAGGACAATTAGACCTCCAAAAAATGAATTAAATGCCATGATAAGCTTTGGAAATTCTTTACTTTATGCAGTTACACTCACAGAAATATACAATACTTACCTTGACCCATCAATATCTTTTCTTCATGAACCCGGCGAAAGAAGGTTCTCATTATCTTTGGACTTATCTGAAATTTTCAAACCTCTTATTGTAAGCTCCACAATAACTTACTTAGTAAACAAAAGAATATTGAAATCAAGCCACTTTGAAGAAAGATTGAACGGAATATTCCTTACTGCATCTGGTAAAAGAGCATTTTTAACTTTATTTGAAAATAAGTTAAAAACAACGATAAAACACAGAACACTACATAGAAAGGTCAGTTATAGACGCTTAATAAGATTAGAATGTTACAAGTTGATTAAACATTTGATTAAAGATAAAAAATACAAAGCATTTAGAATCTGGTGGTAAGATGTTCTTGATAATTGTTTACGATGTTAATGTGAAACGGGTTAACAAAGTTTGCTCCTTCCTTAAAATGTTTCTCTTCTGGAGGCAGAACTCATTTTTCGAAGGTGAAGTTACTGAATCTCAATTTCATTCTATTAAAGAAGGCTTAAAAGACATAATAAATCCTGAGGAGGATTCAATATTCTTTTATATTTTACCTTCAAAAAAATCATTAAAAGTTGAAGTTTTAGGTCTAAGAAAAGGGAGAGTAGAGGATAACATAATATAGTCTGTGAATATTTAAAAATAAACTAAATTTCATAGTTATACAGATAATTTCAATTAAATTTAAATAAATTTCTGAATAAATTGTATCTTGGTTTTAGACGTACTATATAGTATTGAAACTGCCAGAGCGGGTAGAAGAGATGGACCGCAACCTGAAAGTTTTAGACGTACTATATAGTATTGAAACACAATGTCTACTGGGAAGAGATAGAAAGCCCAATAAGCGTTTTAGACGTACTATATAGTATTGAAACATTCACTGGAGGTTAAAATCGGAGAATGGCTCACCAAAAGTTTTAGACGTACTATATAGTATTGAAACAAACTCACATTCGCAAATCCGAAGGGGCAGAATAACGAGTTTTAGACGTACTATATAGTATTGAAACCATTCAAGAGGGGAAAGCCTAACATTTGAAGAAAGAGTTTTAGACGTACTATATAGTATTGAAACATCTCTTGCTTTCTAAGGTCTTCTGCAAACTTTTTAAGTTTTAGACGTACTATATAGTATTGAAACTTGAAGCAACATAAATATCAAACACATCTGCTTTGGTGTTTTAGACGTACTATATAGTATTGAAACTGCTAAACATCTTGGCCTTTGGCCTATGCTCCTGCACGTTTTAGACGTACTATATAGTATTGAAACCCAACCTCTCATCAACAATAAATATTTTTTGCTTTTTCGTTTTAGACGTACTATATAGTATTGAAACTAGAATTTACATTCAAATTCCTCACTATCCAAATAGTAGGTTTTAGACGTACTATATAGTATTGAAACGATTTGTAAGTTAATCTGTAAAGGAGCAAGAGCCTTCGTTTTAGACGTACTATATAGTATTGAAACGAAGTAAAGATACTTGGAATAGGTGGGGGCTTTATACTGTTTTAGACGTACTATATAGTATTGAAACTAGAAAAACCTTTTAAATGTTCTCTTATCTCTTTGAGTTTTAGACGTACTATATAGTATTGAAACATATAATGCATACATGTATATGATGACTTGGTCTAAGTGTTTTAGACGTACTATATAGTATTGAAACTGAGAATCACATCCCAAAGGTTGCGGCATGGTATATCGTTTTAGACGTACTATATAGTATTGAAACACAGAAAAAATGAAATGCTTAAAAAGTTTGCAGAAGAGTTTTAGACGTACTATATAGTATTGAAACAAATATAAAAGAGTGCCAAGCATAGTTGTTGCTCCAAAGTTTTAGACGTACTATATAGTATTGAAACATATCATCATTTTATTGTTGCTTACTGCTGCTTTTTCAGTTTTAGACGTACTATATAGTATTGAAACCAATCTCAGGAGGCAAGGGAATGGGTAAAACAACCTTGTTTTAGACGTACTATATAGTATTGAAACCTTTCCTGCCTCCTTCAACTGTAATCTCTCTATATTCGTTTTAGACGTACTATATAGTATTGAAACAGTTCCTTTGTGTTTCTTGCTTTGAAAACAATAACTGCGTTTTAGACGTACTATATAGTATTGAAACGAATACAAGTTGGAGATGTAATAATGCTCGTCAGGAGGTTTTAGACGTACTATATATAAACCCTCAAATATACCTAAGGAGAAGATAAAATTTTTCTTTATATCTTAATTCTTCCTTCCTTACTCCAAAACCTCAACCACTCCTTTGTTACCATCTACTCTTACTCTCATTCCATCTTTCAAAACCTTTGTTGCATACCGCGTTCCTATTACGCATGGTTTGTCTAGCTCTCTTGATATTATTGCAGCATGGGAAAGAATGCCTCCTTCATCTGTTATTATTGCACTTGCTCTTTCAATTGCAGGCAGAAAATCAGGAGTGGTCATAGGAGAAACGAGTACATCTCCTCTATTCACTTTCCAGAGCTGGGAGTTATCAAACACTACCTTTACAACTCCTACAGCAACACCTCTGTTGGCAGGCACTCCATTTATTTCCCCTAAACCGCTCCTCTCTTCACTATTTAACATCTCAATAACTTTCTCTGCTTTATCGCCGAACAGAACATAAATTCTCCCATCAACTCCTATTAAAACATTTAGTTTAGAATCTTCCATAATATTACTCCTGAACTTAAAACTCACAACCTCATCAGGTAAAGATTCAAGAACTTCCTTCAAACTTAAACCGTTCCTTTTACCAATCTCTTTAAACAATCCAAACAAACCTGTAAAAACACCAGATATAATATCTGTCCTGTATGTTCTCAAGAATACAAATGCTCTTGCTGTATCAACAACCTCAACAAACTCATCTCCTGCTTTTAATTCATCTAAAATGCTATTCACTTTTAATTCATTTTCATGAGGAATTCTGAGTAGCCTGTTAAGCTTCTCCTCCGATTTATCTGCTAAATGAGCAACCCTCTTCATCACATCTTCTTCTGTCCATGGTTTTCCGATTCCGTACTTTACCCCTAAATCGCCAAATTTTTCCAGGTGGTTCTTAATGTCCTGTTCAATGCTCTTCCCTTCCCTGTACTTCAAACCTATGTTCAAAATGGATACCTGCTCAAAATAGGTCCTGTTCTGTTTTTTAGGAGTTGTCAGGTAGTGGAAGTATTCCTCTGCCTTTCTTTCATCTTTCACTTTATTCTTTAACTCCTTTTTTATTGAATTCTCAAAGAATCCCTGAAGTGAAATTGGAAATTGGAGGTAAACGCAAAAATCAGATAACTGTTTTAATAGCTCTTCACTCAACATCATCAACTCTTCATCTTCCATGTTATCAAATTCCTTATGCTTTAGTTCCTGCGCCTTCTTCCATAGATTGGAGCCTTCAACCTGACATCTATCTATTATATGTTTAAAGTAATCCTTTCTTTTATCAAACATTTTCTTAGCAAGTTCCACTTCCTTTTCAATCATGCTTTTATCTGTGAATATGCCTCCAAAGCTATCATATACAGGTCTATGAGGAGATGGAAAGCCAAACACCTCACTGTATCTTTGATTATTTGATATGCCCGTGGCAAAACACGACCTCATCAAAAGAGTTGATTTTCTTGAAACAACCCTGACATAATCAGGAGTAAGCCATCTCTTAAACTCAGAGAGGTTTGAGTGAATAACTCTATCTTTCATTTTATCCATGTATTAAAGTCAAGGGTGTGATTAAAAAGGTTTGCACAACTACAAAAATTGAGATTTTGTACTCCTAATGTTTAATTCAAAGCGTATCTAAAATTTCCTGAAGTGATAAAACGTTGGCAAAATGCTTCATCGTTTCGAGACTTGCTTTCCAGAGTTTATTAGAGTAAGTAGTGGTAGCTTCTTTTACAACCCACATGTGAAATCCAAGCTCAAAGCCATGCCTTACAGTGGACTCAACGCATACGTTGGTAAGTATTCCACATATAACTATTTCCTTTATTTTATTTTGATTAAGGAAGAGCAAAAATTCAGGATTAGTAAAAGCACTATAACTTCTTTTATCTATTATCAAATCTTTCGGAGAGTTCTCTAATTCATCTACCCACTCAACGTCGTATGAACCTTCTTTGTAAGCTTTCAGATTTTTTATTGTGGGATATTTCATTAATAACGGACTTTTCTCGCCGTATGTCTTAAAAACTACTCTAGTAAATACAATTTTCCATCCCCTTTCAATAGCGTGGTCAATAAGCTGCTTAATTGCTGTTAAAGTTCTTTTTTTATTGATGAGAGACTTATGTGGGTATCTTTTTCTCCAACTTCCCTTTCTCTTCCAGAATGCCTTTTGCATGTCTACAACCACTAAAGCCACTCTCCTCATTTTACCACCTATAATTTTCTATTACCCTTTCCAAGAAACTTCGAGTGGTACATATCCTTTTCCCTTCTTCAAAACAAATGTCTGGTGTCCTGTATCCTTCAGACAATGTTTCCAAGATTGCTTCTTTTATCCTCTCAGCAATTTCTATCATGCCCCAGCTCCATTCAAAAGCCATAGCCAATGTGAGCAAAGCAGAAATAGGGCTCACCATCCCCCTTCCAGCAATTGGATTCTTTGTACCTGCAAGGGTCGAATAAACAGCCTCGCTGAAATCAACTTCTCGCCTTAATATGTAATGTGCGCTTGGGGCGAGATTTAAGCCCATAAAAGTTGTCATAAAGTTGTCCATGAATGAATCCATAGAGAACTCGGGCCCAACAAGCAAAAGAGGACCTCTTTCCCTTATTATACCTCTTTCTCTCAATATATATGGTTCTAAATCAGGATAATCCCAATCTATTTCCACTCCATATTCCTCTCCAAATTTTCTAAATATTTCAAACCATAACTTACCTAATTCGCCCAATTTCCCAACCTGCATGATCAAACCTACACTGAGTTCTCTCTCTTTCTTTTTTGCCAATTCAACTGCAAGTTGAAAAGCTGCTTTCATATAATCCCTAATCTCTTTCTCGGCATAGAAGAGATTGACCTCAACTCCGTCCCTAACCTCTTTTCCCTTTTGGTGAAACAGCCCTCCAAAGCAAACCAACCTCGTGAGTACTAAGGGCAAGTTGTTAAATTTAGTCCTTTTTAATGAAACTGGTATCAGAGGAACAAGTTTAAATCTCAACTCCAATTCTCTCCTTAATGCATAGAGAGGGTACGCATTTATAGGCCCTCTTATTATAACCCCTCCTTCATTCCACACCTCTTCTATAAACCTCTTCAAATGTTTCACCAGGTCCTCTTTCTTCTTTTCTTCATGAAAAGACAAATCATGGCTCATAAAATCATAATACTTACGTTCAAGTTGAGGGTCAAACCGCCTCAGTTCAATCTTCACATCACCCGAATGATTGAAGACATTTATGAACAACTCTAAAGCCTCACCAAGTTCTGGTCCCACACCCCCTCCTCTTATTAGTCCAACAATGATTTTTTTGAATGGTTTTTTTCTTGTTTTTCCCTTAACTTCCATATTTTGTAACTTATAAAAACTTATATTTAATCGTTAGTAGTCTTGTAACAAGACTACAGAGTATTAAAGTTTAATAAATCTTCGCTCCATCAGAAAATCATGGAAGAGGTTGCATTGGAAAAATTTGGTTTTACAAAGGCTGAAAAGAAAATATATCTGGCCTTATTAGCTCTGGGTTCCTCAACAGCAGGCCCATTAATCAAAAAGACAGGATTACATAGAGCCACAGTATACGACGGGTTGAGGAGACTTGTTGAGAAAGGTTTTGTAGCATTCGTAATAAAAGGTGGGGTAAGACACTTCCAAGCAGTGAATCCCTCAAAATTAATTGATTTAATAAAAGAGGAAAAGAAGAAATTAATAGAAAAAGAGAAATTAGCAAAAAAAGTTGTTAAACAACTTAAATCTCTATTTCTTCAGCATCAAAAAGAGAACGTAATTGTGTTCCAAGGAAAAAAGGCTGTGAAATCTGTGTTTTCTGAATTAATAAAAGCAGGAAAATACTGTGTTTTCACTTCCACTGGAAAGTTTAAAGAGATATTGGGAAGTTATTTTCATAAGTTCCAGAAGATGAAAAAAGAGAAGAGAGTCAAGGCTAAGCTTCTTATAGACGAGCGCCTCAGAAATACAAAATACGTGAGAGAGATTTATGGGAAAATAAAATTCATACCAAAGGAACATGTCGGTCCAACTGCAACTTTTGTGTACAATAACAAAGTTTTGTTTGTTACATTTACTTCCCCACCAATAGCAGTCTCAATAGAAAACAAAGAGTTGGCTGACTCTTTTAAGGATTATTTCAATTTACTATGGAAAAATGTAGCAAAAAAATGAGTTCTCTGAAAATCATGAGAAGTAAATAGCACCTCTTTTAAAACCTTCTCAACCCACAGAACATTAATGAAAGATGTAAAGGAGATAATACTCAAAAAACTTGAAGAAGTGGTTGACCCTGAGTTAGGTGTTGATATAGTAAACCTCGGGCTTGTTTACAGCATAGATGTTAAAGGCAAAAAGGCAGTTGTTAAAGTAACGATGACAACACCTGCATGCCCTCTTCTTGGCTTAATACTTGAAAACATAAAATCAAAGTTATCTGAAATAAAGGAGGTTGATGAAATAAGCGTTGAGTTAGTCTGGGACCCTCCGTGGACACCTGAGAGAATGAGCGAAAAAGCAAAGAGACAGCTGGGGTATATATAATGGCAGAAGTAAAATTTTCATTGAATTACTCAAAGCCAAAGCCCAATGCAAAAAAAATAATTGCATTATGGAGTGCCAAAGGAGGGGTTGGGAAGACATCCATAGCCATAAGCCTTGCCTATGCTTTATCTAAGGAATTTAATGTTGGTTTATTCGATGCAGATATTGATTGTCCAAATATTGCAGAATACTTAGGCATAAACAAAAAGTTAATGGGTAGCAAAAAAGAAAACAGAATATATCCAATAATAAAAGATGGAATAAGAATAGTCAGCATGGGCAATATCTACGATGATGTTGTTTTCTGGAGAGGGCCCATGATTACACAGGCATTAAAAGAACTCCTTATCCATACTGAATGGGGAGATGTTGATTTTCTTGTTGTTGATATGCCACCAGGAACAAGCGATGTTGCATTAACAATGATGCAGGAAATAAGACCTGATGGTGTTTTCTTAATAACAACACCCTCAAAAATGGCATTAAAGGATTTAGAAAAAAGCAAATCATTCCTTAAAAAATTCAACATAAAGCTCTTAGGCATTGTTGGTAACATGTGCGGAGATTTATTTGGAAATGTAGAAAAAGCCTTGGGCTGCATTCCTTTAAGCAAAGAAATAGCAAAAAGAATTGAAGAAGGAAAGCCTTTCAACGACTTAACCGATGTTTTTGACATGATGGTTGAAAAGGTTAAAGAGGTTTAAACGCCAACAAACCATTGCCTGATTTAGCGAACTTGTAATTTAAAGATAAAAAAGCCCTTTCCTCTCTTGTGCCTCTTTGCTTTATAACCTCAACAATATCATCTTCTTTTGGATTTTCACCAACAATAGCAACAGCATACTCAAATCCCCTTGAAACACCTTCTTTTTCCCTTATCTTTATCAACTTTTCTCTAATGCCTTTTCCCTCATAGCTTAAAAGCAAAGCAACTTCTGAAAGAAAGATAGCATTTGCCTCCTCATCTGTGAATGCCTTATAAGCCTCATCAAAATGAACGGGCCATGCCAGACCAACACCAACAAGAAAGCCTTCAACATAAGCACCGTAACTCATATCCATGCCAAGGATTTCCTTTATCTCCTTAACTTCATTTCTCCCAATCTCAAACATTGCCTTTCTCATAACAACAATAACATCATCAAGGTCTTCAACACTTAACTTTTTCAGTTGAGCTTCTTCACTATCAACTTCAACAGCCTTAAACTTTTTTCTCTCTAAAGCCTTTGGCTTCTCACTTATCTTCTTCAAATCCTTTTCCTTAAACACATCAACCATACCAATCAGAGGAATAAAGAATGGAATATTTAAAAACCATAACGGAGATGTTTTAGCGATGAAGTGTGTAAAAGTGCCAAAAAAGAATGTTCAGATGTTTTTAGAGAGGTTTAAAAACATAGTACTTAACTCATACGAGTTTATAAAAGAAGATGGCTTTGTATTCATTCCTGTAATAAAATGTCCTGAAGGTTACGAATGCATGGAAAAAACATTTAAAGAAAAACCAAGAAAACCTAAAAGTTTGAGGGAAGCATTGCTTAAAAAAGGCATAAACGCAAAAGGCATCTTATCTTCATTTGATTTAATGGGAGATGTTGCTGTGGTTGAAGTACCAGAGGGTATTGATGAAAATCTTGTAGGTGAAGCAATTGCAGAAGTCCATAATGTGAAGGCAGTCTATGCCAAACAAAGTGCTGTATCTGGCATTTACAGAGTGAAAAAATTGAAGCTTATATATGGCAGAGATGTTGAAGAAGTGCATTACAAGGAAAATGGAGTAAAGATGGTATTTAATCCTTCAAAGGTCTTTTTCTCACCAAGACTTGCTTCGGAAAGAAAAAGAATATCAGAGCTTGTCAGAGAAGGAGAGAACATACTTGTTTTGTTTGCAGGCGTTGGTCCATTTGCCTTAGTCATTGCAAAGAAATGCAAAACATGCAAAATAGTTGGTATTGAGCTAAACCCAGTTGCTGTAAAGTACTTTAAAAAGAATGTTGAAATAAACAACTTGAGCATTGATGTTATAGAAGGAGATGTGAGAGAGGTTTTAAATAAAAGATTCCACAACTGGGCAGACAGGATAGTTATGCCTTTACCCAAGGATGCTGAACACTTTCTTGCTGATGCTGGAAATGCCTGTAAAAAAAACGGAATTATTCACTTCTATACATTTGTAAACAGGCACAGAAGGGAACAGGAAGTTAAAGAAAAGCTAAAAAACTTGAAAAGAAAGTATAAGATAAGGTTAATAAAGCATGTCAGAGATTATTCAAAAGATATAGAACAGGTGGTTGTGGATGTGGAGGTGGTTGAATGAAGTTTGATTTTCATTTGCCTTCATTTTTAAAAAAATTGAAAAGAAAGACGGCAGTTATTTTACCAAAAGATGTTGGAGCAATAATTGCGTTCTTGGGCATAAGCAAAGAAGATACAGTAGTTGAAATAGGAGGGGGTAACGGCTTTTTAACATCTTATTTAGCAAGGATATCCAGAAATGTAATTACATATGAAAAAAGGAAAGATGTCTTTGAAATTTTAAAGCAAAACATTGAAAATCAAAACTTAACAAATGTTGAGTTAAAAAACAAAGATGGAAAGGAAGCAGATGAAATAGCAGATTTCTACATAATTGATTCAAATAAAGCAACAGAAATACTTGAAAAAATTTTCAATAATGTCAAAAAAGGTGTTGCTGCTTATCTCCCAAATATTGAGCAGGCAAAATCATTTCATATTAAAAGCAAAGAATACTTCAAGAATGTATTCACATTAAGAGTTGAAGTTGAAGAATGGGAGATAAACGAGAGAAGAGCAAGGCCAAAGCATATCCAATTAAAGCACACTGCATTCTTAACATTTGCCATTAATCGTAAACAACCTGAATGACCTCAACCTCTTCATCTCCTTTAAGCTTATATGTTTCAGGAGTTATCTTTCCATTAACTTTTACAACAACCTCAGGAGTGTAAAGACCCATTGAATTCACTAATTCCTTTAAAGTGCCTTTGAACTCAATCCTCTTTACTTCACCTTTAAATTTTAAAGTGATCATTCACATCTCCAGGTAAGATGTTAAGCTCATTTCCATCGTTGTTACCAGAGGCCTCATCTCTTCCTTTAAAGAGTAAACCCTGCTTTTCCCTTCTTTTTTAACCTCAATAAATTTTCCTTTAAGCAGGTCCTTTAAGTAATGACTCAAAAGTGTTTGTTCAATCTTTAAGTTATCGCTTAACTCTCCTGCTGTTGCTGAGTTGAATCTAAGCAAGTACCTTAAAATTTCAAACTTTTTTGGATTTGCAAATGCTCCAAAAAACATCTTTACCTCTTTTTTGTGTTTCATAAATGGCTATTTATCAAAAAACTTTAAAAAATTTTCATATGAATTTTATTTCAAGGTGAGCCCATGGAATTCTCATACATTGAGAAAATAGGTAATGGATTGTTTAAAATGAAAAAGCATGATAAGATGAATGTTGATGCATTAATTGTTGGAACGCAAAGAATTGTTGATAGCCTGAGAAAGGATAAAACGCTATGGCAATTGAAGAATGTTGCTTCACTGCCAGGAATAGTGAAGAATGCTGTGTTAATGCCGGATGCACATGAAGGCTACGGCTTTCCGATAGGTGGTGTTGCTGCGTTTGATGCTAAGGATGGTATTGTTTCACCAGGGGGCATCGGCTATGACATAAACTGCGGTGTGAGACTCCTTCTAACTCCTTTGAGTAAAGAAGAGTTGATGGATAAAAGAAATGAGATAGTTGAAGAATTATTCAAAAATATTCCAACAGGTGTAGGAGAGGAAGGAAAGTTAAGATTAAGTGTTGATGAGCTTGAGGAAGTTGTTTCATCAGGCATTGACTGGGCAATTGAGAAAGGTTATGCATGGAAAGAGGATAAAGAAAGGATTGAAGAGTATGGAAGGATGAAAGCTGATGCTTCGAAAGTGTCAAGCAGAGCAAAGCAGAGAGGTAAAGGTCAGCTCGGCACATTGGGAGCAGGGAATCATTTTTTAGAAGTCCAGGTAATTGAAAAAATTTTTGATGAAAGGGCAGGCGCATTTGGATTGGAAAAAGGTAAAGTTGTTGTTATGATTCACACAGGTTCCCGTGGTTTTGGCCATCAAATAGCAAGTGATTATGTAAGAGAGTTTATGCCCATTGCAAGAAAACTCAATCTGTACATGCCTGACCCTGAATTGGTTTATTTACCCTTGAAGCATGAAAAAGCACAGGATTATCTAAAAGCAATGGCTTCTGCTGTTAATTTTGCATTTGTTAACAGGCAGATGATAACATACTGGGCAAGAGAATCGTTCAGCAGGGTCTTTGGCTCAAGTGTTGGTGATGAGATGCATTTGGTTTACGATGTTGCTCACAATATTGCTAAAATAGAAGAGCATGAAGTCAATGGAAAGAAAAGGAAATTAATTGTTCACAGAAAAGGAGCTACAAGGGCATTTCCAGCAGGCAGAGAAGAATTGCCTTCTCTGTACAGGCATGTAGGACAGCCTGTTTTAATCCCTGGCTCAATGGGAACTGCAAGTTATGTTCTTGTAGGTATGCCCAAAGGCCTAAATGTTTCATTTGGAACAACATGCCATGGAGCAGGCAGAGTCATGAGCAGAAGGGCTGCAATAAGGTCATTCAGAGGAGAAGTTTTAGTAAAACAGTTAAAAGAGAAGGGTATTTTAGTAAAACCAAAAACATGGAGGGTTGCAGCTGAAGAGGCTCCTCAGGCATACAAAGATGTTGATGAAGTTGCTAAATCAGTTGAGTTAGCAGGTATAAGCAGAATTGTTGCCAGGTTGAAGCCTCTGGCTGTTATAAAAGGGTGAGTATATTTTTAAGCTTTTAAGAAAAAACATGAATTATGAAAGTGCATGTTCTTCTAATTTTATTCATGACTCTCCTTGCTTTGCTTAACAAACCTCCCCAGCAGGAAGGGCACCACAACGTAACAGCCACTCTATTCTGGATAGGAGAGGGAAACAAACTCACAGGCAAGGTCGAAAGCTGCTTTGATGAGAAGTGGCTGGAGCATTACGGTGGAAGGGATGAGCCGGAAAACAGAGTAAACTATTTTCCTTCAACATTCATTCCCAGGGAAAATCCGTTCTATGTTGCTCTACCTGTTTCTAATGGTGAGAATAGTAACTTAAAAAATAGATGGGTGGAGATTGTTTATAAAGGCAAAAAAGCCTATGCTCAGCTTGAAGATTGTAAAGCTAATGGCATCGCTCTATCTCCTGCTGTTGCTCAGTATCTAGGCATTGAAGGCAATGCAAATGTTTCATGGCGTTTTGTTGATGATGTGCCAGATGGACCATGGAAAGCCGTGATAACAAGAAGTGATTGTGACGGAAAATGCAATACTGAAAGTGATATAAACTGGAGTTATTTAGTAAATGTTTACAGAGGTCCTCACAAAAACTTAACAATAGGCAGTAGATGGCACTGGCAACTGCAGGGAAAAATCAGGCATTACAATGTTTATGTTTACGATATTGACCTTTTTGATGTAAGCAGGGAAGAAATTCAATCTCTCAGGAAATCTGGAAAGGCTGTGATATGCTATCTCAGTGCAGGAACTGCAGAAACATTCAGAGATGATTTTGATGAATTTGCAAAGGATGTTTTAGGAAAAAGAGTTGAGGGATGGTCTGATGAACTATGGTTGGATATATCTCATTATGAGAAGTTTAAACATATAATTGAAAAAAGGCTCGATTTAGCCCTTATAAAGGGCTGTGATGGAGTTGAGCTTGACAATGTGGATGCTTATCTCCAGGACACAGGATTCAACATCTCAGCAGAGCAACAACTTGCATATAACATCTGGCTTGCTAATGAAAGTCACAAAAGAGGGCTGTTAGCAGGATTGAAAAACGATTTTGAGCAAATGGATGAACTGGTTAAGTACTTTGACTTTGCGGTTGTGGAAGATTGTTTTTACTATGAAGAATGCAACTTTACCGAGCCTTTTATTGCCAGCGGAAAACCTGTATTTGATGCTGAGTACATATTAACCCCTGATGAATTCTGCGAAGAAGCAGAAAGGATGAATATAAGCGCTATATATGTGCCGTTAGATTTAAGCGGGGACATGGAAGATTGCTTTACCTCTTAACAAATTTCCTTATTATATAAACAATTTTCTCTCCTGAGCGTCTGACTTTCCTCTTTATTCTGCCAATAACATCCTTCAACAAGATTCTTAAAAATCCGTGAAGGCCGTAACTCTCAAAGTATATCCATTGCTTTTCTATCTTTTCTCTAAAAGATGGTTTTCTTTCATCAGAAATCTGAAGTTTTCCATCCTTGAATTGAACATAGGCGATATAATCAACTGCTTTTCTTGATAATTTTGCTCTATGCAAAGCATCAAACAGCCCTTTAAGGTTCCTCTCTTTAAGGTTATTTATTACAGTCACGACTCTGCCGAGATGATTCATTCTTAACTCTCTCAAATCAAAATGTCCATAGTAATGGGTATCTGGCTCACCTACTAAAATCCAGTAAAACTCATGATTTGCAAACCTTGCAAGAGCCATATTCATCTCATTTGCTCTTCTTGTTGGCATTCCCCACTTCTGCCTTGTTAATTCTTCCATTGTCCTTCTTGCTTTCTTAGCTCTTTTAACCCTCTTCTTATTCCAGTAATCCACCAACTTCTTTAAATAAGCAGGCAACCCTCTCAGGCTTTCCTTATCAACACCTCTTTCAAAAGGATGAATCTCATTGCTTACACCTGGATTATAAGCAGCAATAGCATCAACAAGCCCATGCTTTTTTAAATAACTTAAAACATCCCATGGCAGTTCTCCAAATTCAATCCTGTTGCCTATGCCAACAGAAGGTAGTTTTAAATCACAAAACGGGTGAGCAAGGATCACAAATACATCCTTTCCGTACTTTCTTTTTAGTTTTTTAAGAGTTGGAACCAGCTCAACGCCCCTTGATGATATAGGAGCATAAAGCACATCTCTGTCATTTAAAATCTCGTTCTGAACCTCTTTACCTATCTCAGGAGAGGCATAAAGAACAACAACATGAGGACCATTTATAGTTCTCATAGGCAAATCAACATCCTTCAACTCATCTTTAAAACTCTCCAGAACATAATTAACATCTTCAAAGTTATACCCACCGAACTCATTCCTCTTTAAATTTATCTTTATCCCTTTTTTCTCAAGTGCCTTCATGAGCAAAGCAACATCAAAGGCATCAAACCCAAAAGGGGGCATTGTAAACTCTGTGCCAGGAACAACAACTATGCTTAATTCATCTCCAAACTTTTTCAACTCCTCATACAAAGGCATGTAGAAGTGGTTGTGGGATGTTATTGCATAAAAATCTCCGTGATAAAATGCAGCATAGAGCATTATTTCAAACGGCTTATTCACCCCATCATCAACAGGCCCGTTAACAAATGGGATTTCCCCCGGCTTTAAATCAATCAGCCTGTAATACTTCCCTTTAAACTTAACAAAGCCTGCATGGTTATGGGGCCAGAAGAAATAAGTTTCTGACGGCTTTTCCTTCATGGCCTCAACAATCCTATTCATAACAGATGCCTCTGTTGATTTATCAACGACTTCTTTTATTATAATCTTCTCACGGGATATGTCCTTTTCAAGAGGGGATGCAGGATTGTAAAACACGGCTATAAGCCTCGGCTTTCTTAATCTTTCCTCAACTCCTAAAAACACAAAGAAGTTTGAGCCTTCTTTTCTTTTCATTACTGTGAATGAGTTTAAATCAACACCTATGTTATAGTTCTGCCTCCTGATTTCATTTTTAATTTTTCTTAAGCTGAGTTTCTCAAACCCTGCATTTGCTAATTTCTGGATAAATGCTTTCATGCATCTCCCCTCAACAAGGCATGGGGATTGGTTGCATACCTTACCTGCATTTCAGATGTCCTTCCTTCATCAGCATTTTTTAATTTGCTAATAAATATTGCTAATGCGGCGAACCTCTTTCTTCTCTCTAAATGCCTTATAGCAGGAACAAATCCGCTTATAATACCTGATTTCTTCTCCAGTCCCATTGTCTTTATTAATTGAATTGAGCTTAAAACAAAACTTTTCCTGTTTAAGTATGTACATAGATTGGCCACAAGCAAAATTCTATGCCTTCTTTCATTAATGTTCTCTCCAGAGTTTATAAATTCAGCAACATCTTTTTCTCCAAGCACATCAACAATTCTTTTTATAATCTTTTTTCCAAATGAAATA
>JALVSQ010000012.1 GCA_027024255.1 Microcaldota archaeon | reverse complement strand
CAAATGTCATCTGAGTTAAATCATTGGTGCCAAAGGAGAAGAACTCTGCATGTTCAGCCATTTTATTGGCCATAAGTGCAGCCCTGGGGATTTCAATCATTGTTCCGAACTGATGTTTAATGGAATCGATATCAAACTTTTTCAATACATCTTTATATTTCCATTCATGTCCGCAAACTCTGCATTTGAGAACCGCTTCTTGAACTTCAATTTCTATTTTTGCGTCTTCCAGCATAGTTCCCTTTTTTATCTCATTGAGAGCAAAGCTAAAAATGTCTTCTTCAATTTGTTGAAGCTCACCCAGCACTACTTTCATAGAGGTTATCTTCTTTAAGTGATTTTGTTTAGCATTTTCCAAGGCCGTTACGACAACGGCTTCAGCAAGAGACCATTCATGCATTAATATCCCTCTTAAACTATGATTTTTCATTTTTTATGAACACATATAAGTTCTAAATATGCATAAATTAAGGATGCAATATTACTTTGCATTTAGTCGGTAATTTGTTAAGCGAGATATAAAAAGATTATTAATAAAACCAGAGGAGAGTTATGTGAGTATAACAAAACAAATTGAATCATGTACCCCCTTATTTAAATACAAAGTTTTTTCTGAAGCAGTATAATACTGAACATTTCACACAATTCCAATTTTCATACCATATTTTTTACAAATTTCTTTTATTGTTGCTTCTAGCTTTGCCTGATATTCTCTTGGTGGATACGAAAAAGCTCTAAACAGTTTTTTGTATTTTGGAACCAGCTCTGGAAAATGCTTCTCTAGAACCTTGTAATACAATTCTTTACCTGTTCCGAAAAGAGTTAATACACCCACAAAAACATAATCTGCACCAACGTCCTTCGCTGTCTTAATCATTTCCTCCAACTGCTCTCTTTCATCAGATAAGAATGGAAGAACAGGTATAAAGTTCAAACCAACAAAGAAATTATTGTCCTTACATTTCTTCATAACCCTTAATCTTTCAACTGGAGAAGGGGCTCCAGGTTCAAAAATTCTGGCTATCTCCTCATCAAGTGTAGAAAGTGAAAATGAAATGATTGCTCCATGTCGCAACTTCCCTTGTAAATCTTCTGGTAGAATCGCTACTTTGTCAATCTCCTCTAAAACATCTAAATCCCTTAGAACTAGTGATGATTTGGTTATTATCTCGACAGGAAATCTGTATCTCAGTACGGTCTTTAAGATTCCTCTTGTCAACTTCAGCTCTTTCTCAACAGGCATATAAGGTTCTGTAGATGAAGAAATTGCTATTATCCCATACTCACCTCTTCTTGCTCTATTTTTTAACTGCCTACTGAGAACTGTTAGTGCATTTTCCTTTACAGCAAAACGTGTTCCAATTCTCTCTCCATACTTACTTCCATGGATGTAGCAGTAGACACAGTTAAATTCGCAACCCTGATACGGATTTATTGTGTAATCATCAAGAAACCAATCATCGCGTTTCTTATGCTTGTTCAACATAGAACGAACACGAATATACTGTACCATACATATCACAATCTCTCTTCGTAAAAGTATACTAACTGAACTAGATATAATACAGTTCTCCTTTTTTAGTTTGATTCTTTGTTGTTCTTTAAACCCCAAAAAGTAATACATCAGAAAGGTTCATTTTTTGATTACTTCACACTGGGTATGCAGTATTAATACATAGGGAGTGTATGTTAACATCTGTAGCACTTTAATTAGTCTAAAAGAACAAGAAACAGCCAAGCAGGAATGTAGAAAACTTTGAATGGAATGTTTTCATTCTCTAAAAAATCAAAGTAATCTTTAGTCACAACAATAGCATAGTCAAAGGGTTTGACATTTTTGTAGAATTCTAAAAATCCCTTGTGCATCCTCTTTATAGTTCCTCTGTATTTTATTTCTATGGGAACAACTATGTTTTTGGTAATGTCTTCGTAAACAAAGTCTATCTCATATTTGTTTTTCCAGTAATATGGAACAAATAATGAGTTTTCAGAGATT
>JALVSQ010000011.1 GCA_027024255.1 Microcaldota archaeon | reverse complement strand
GACATTAAAGGAATGATAAGACAGCACCAATTTGATAAGGTTGAGCTTGTTAAGATAACCTTACCGGAGGAGAGCTGGAAAGAGCATGAGAAGATGCTGGAGGATGCGACAAAGGTGCTTGAAGCATTGGAATTGCCTTATAGAGTCATAGTTCTGTGCACTGGAGACATGGGGTTCTCAGCTGCGAAGACTTATGATGTGGAGGTATGGCTTCCCAGTGAGGAGCGATACAGGGAGATAAGTTCTGTTAGTAACTGCACTGATTTTCAGGCAAGAAGAGCAAACATAAGAGTGAGGAGGAAGCATGGTTTAGAATTTGTTCATACTTTAAACGGTAGTGGTTTAGCAGTTGGCAGAACATTGATAGCAATCATGGAGAACTATCAGGAGGACAGAGGTTTAGTAGTCCCCAGGGTGCTGAGGGATTATGTAAAAACAGATTATATTGAGTTTAGATGAGGAGGAATTAATGAAATTAATTAAGGAGAACATATACGGAATGTTGAGTCAGCTCTCGTTCTTTTTACCAAGCGTAATATTAACTCTTCTCCTCCCTTTATTGCTTGATGTCAATGATTATGGAATCATTGCTATCTTCTTAACTCTTTTTTCTGCTTTGACATTTATATTTGACTTTGGAATAATGCCGACAACTGTTTTGATTGCTAAAAACCAAGGCTATTTTTCAACCTTGTTTTATCTCAGGCTTTTCATATCTTTATTGTTATGCGGAGCTTTTTTCTACTCATCTGATTTGATTGCCTCTATTTACAATCAACCTTTGCTCTCTGATTTAGTCAGGGTAGGAAGTTTTGCTTTGTTTTTTACAACATTTGCATTCTTCTTTGAAAGTGCTTTTATTGCGTTAAAAAAAGCATTCAAAGGACTTATGATTCAAGTTATAAATCACTTTGGCAAGTTATCATCTTTATTTCTTTTAAGTTTTGGATTAATAGGTATTGCCTACGGCTTTTTAATCCCCTCTTTCTTAGCATTTGTTTTAGGCTTGTTCATGGCTAAGAGCTACATAAAAGGATTTCACTTGACAGAAGAGATAAAGGAGCATGTAAAATCTGGGTTTATTCTTGAACTTGTTGATGCAGTTTTCCTTTACTTTGATGTTATTGTTTTAGGACTTTTCTTGAGCATAAAAGAGGTTTCATTTTATAAACTTGCAATTCTCTGGGCATCAGGTTTCCAGTTTATAATGCCCTTCTCCCATAAGGTTTTAACTGTTTTCCACGCTACATCTGAAAACTTTGAGGTTATACTTAAAAATTTTGTAAAGCTTGCTTTTTTGTTTATTTCAATTGCTGTGCTTATAGCAAATAAGACAGCGTACTTTATTATAAAATCTATTTATCCTTCTTACTCTGCTTCAGGAATTCTTCTTTCTGTTTTATGTTTTTTGGGTTTTGAGTTTTTGTTGAATTATTTTTCATATATCTTGCTTGTCGGCTCTAATAGGATCACGCTTTACTCAAAACTCAGGTCTTTATCTGCTGTTGTGTATTTGCTTGCTCTTGTTTTTGCCGGGCTTAACTTTAACCTTTTTTACATAGCACTATTTATTGTAGTGGTTCGCACCTTACTCTCTTTGCTTATCTTTTACATTTCAAATAAAGAGATTAACATGAAATTATTTTCAATTGTAAAAAAATTCATATTATTTATCCTCCTCCTTTATCTTATCTCCCTTGCGCTTCCAGAGGTTAGAGACTTATTTACTTTTCTGTTCGCTCTTGTTATAATCCCTTTGTCTGCTTTGATTATCTCTTACTTCCTCGACCTTTTACCTTTTTCTTTAATAAAACAACTAAATCCATAACATTCGTTCCTGTGGGTTTTGCAGGAATTCCTGCATTCAATAGCTCAATACCCCTTTCTGAATCATTCTTCTTTAAGTATTTATCCTCATCAATTCTATCTTTCCAATCCACAACAGCTCCCGCATATTTGCTTTTCCCATCTTTTCCATCACTGCTTCCTGCTAAAAATACCATACCTTCTTTTAATTCTTTTAAGGCTGAGAGAGCCATTTCTAAACATCTCCCCCCTCTACCTTTTCCTTTTACAGTTACTGTTGTTTCTCCAGCTAACAGGAAACATGTTTCTTTTCTGTACTCTGCTATGCTTACAATTAACTTTGCGATTTCTCTTGCTTCTCCTCTCATTGAGTTTGTTAAAACAATAGGTTTGTAGCCAAGTTTCTTTGCCACATCTCTGGCTTTGTTCAGCATAATGGTGTTATCCCCTAATATTATGTGCTTTACATCAGTCCTTGTAGGATTATCCTTTAACTTTTTGATTTTTTTGGCAATGGTCTTCAATCCATACTTTTTCAATATTCTGACTGCATCTCTTACTTTTGATTTGTCTCCATGCAAGGGTCCTGAACCAATCACGTCTAATTTGTTACCTATTACATCGGAAAGTACTAAGGCAATACCCTTTGCTTTTATCACATTTGCTAATTTTCCACCCTTTACACATGATAAATACTTTCTTACTGTGTTTAATTCATCTATATTCGCTCCTTTCTTCATCAATACATCTGTTGCTTCCCTTATTTCATCTAAGCTTATGCCTTTGATTGGTTTTTCAAACATTGCTGAGCTTCCTCCTGAGATAAAGAAGATGTAAAAATCATCTTTTCTGAGTTTTTGAGCATAATTCAACAGTTCCTTTGTTGCGTTAATTGTATTTTTACCAGGTAGAGGGTGATCTCCTTTAAGAATCTTAACACAACCTATTTTTTCTCTTTTTAATCCAATAGCTACTCCCCCGAGGACTTTACTTTTGAATCTTTTCGTGAATTCCCTGACAAATTCATTTGATGCCTTGCCAGTGGCAAATAAATGAGTCTTTTTTGCATTTATTTTTACGTTATTAACCTTCAATATGTTGTTTTTCCACTTTATCTTTTTAATCAGGTTTTTTATCTTTACACTCCTGACAGCCTCTCTGTAAATTTTTAAGGCATCCTTTTTTGACATGCTGCTTTCTGAATCAAAACATTTAAAATACAAAATAAACTAATTATAATTGGCCGGGCTAGGTGGGGGCTGGGGGTCCCTGCACCGCAAATCCCCCTTAGGCGGACCGAATGCCCGGGGAGTGGGTCTCCTCTCAGGGAGCCTCCTTAAGGGCATCAATGAGCATCTGCCTCTCAATAAGGGCCTTACACTGAACCGGGTCAGGCCGGAAGGAGCAGCCCTAAGGTGTATGGCCCTTGTTTGAGGGGGTAAACAGGTGTTAGGTGCTTTTAAGGAGCAACCCCTGGGAGGAGGCCTGCGAACCGGGAAGCCCGGCCACTTCAGTTTTTTAGCAATTTTTTGAAGTAACTCCAGAAAAATTTAGAAAAACTGAAGTTATTTAAATATTTGCCTTAACATTTAATACATGTTCTTTGATATAATGCCCAAAAGCAGAAGAGAGGATTTGTTCAACTACGAAAAGGAACTTTCATCTTTGATAGAGGGCATCAAAAGGAACAGGATAATTGTAATAAAAGGCGTCAGGAGGGTTGGCAAAACATCTTTGATGAGAGTTGCTTTTAATTCTATTAACATGCCTAAAACATGGATTGATGGAAGAGATGCTTTAATGACTCCTTTTTCCACACTTGTTGAGATGGGTTGTGCTGAAATGGTTGAGCAAATAAACATAGCAGAGAAGGTCAGGAAGAGAATAAAATCTCTCTCTATAAAAGGATTGAACCTCTCTCTTAACTACGAAATTTCTTTGAAAAGACTCAACTCTTTATTGAGGAAATACAAAAAGGAAGGAGTTATTTTCATAGATGAAGTCCAGCTTGTTAAGCATGCAGATGCATTTTTATCCTCTGTTTATGATAATTACAGCAACATAAAACTTGTTGTTTCAGGTAGTGAAGTTGGAATCTTAGACAAAATAATTGGAAGTGGAGATTCACCCTTAGCAGGAAGAGTAGTAAAGCTTATTGAAGTAAAGAGATTGACTAAAGAGAAAGCATTGTCCTTCCTTGTTCAGGGTTTTTCTCAACTAAACAGGTCAATAAACTTTGATGAACTTGAGGATGCTGTTGCCACATTTGATGGGCTTATTGGCTGGTTAACGTACTACGGTTATTACAGATTGGAAATGAGTCATGAGGAGGCAAAGAAAAAAGTTATAGAGCTTGCTAAACCAATATTGAAATCAGAACTCCTTCACTTTATATCTTCAAAGAAGAACAAAAAAGCTATCATGTATGCTTTAAAGGCCATATCTTTAAATTACACCAAATGGACTGACATCAAATCATTTATTTATTCAAAAGGTATAAAGATTGGTGACAGCAGCCTTTCAAGCATATTAAGAGACCTCTTTAATTACGGCTTTGTTGAGAAAGTTGAAGGTAGATATTTGCTTGCAGACCCATTAATTAAATTTACTCCAATTTTTTAGCAATTTTTTGAAGTAACTCCAATAAAACCTAAAAAAATTGAAGTTTATATCTTTTCAATACCCTTTAACTTTCCATCTTCACTTATTGTTACCACATAGCTCTCATCAACAGAACTCCACTTTACAACCCAGAGATTACCTACTTTCTTTACCTCTGGCAATGCATTCTTTTCTTCAACAAATTCCCTCACTTTTTTACATTCAGGCATATTAACGCTTGCCTGTATTGCCTCTTCCTCAAATGCTATTATGCAATTACCTTCTTTACAAAAATCGCAGTTGCTTAGTATCTTCTCAGGCAATTTTGGAACAAGATGCTGTGAAGGATAATAATAGTAGAGATGGTATCTAATTGGGCATATGCTTGTGTAATTCCATGTTACCCTTACTTTAAATTCATAAGTATTGTTTATTCTCTTCCTGTCAATTATCTCCACTATATCAGCATCTGGATATCTTTGAGATGCGTCTTCCACAATAACCTTTTCCAGTTTCTCTCTTTCGATATCGCTCAATCCTTTTGGTGTTGAGATGTTTATGTAAAACACGATACCTATTATCAAAAATATGGAGATAATTATGCCAATTATTAACATTCTATCTGCATCCATTTTCAAGCACCTCTAACATGTTAACGAGCAACCTTACGCCAGGAGCAATAGGTCCTGTTCTGTAATAAGGGTGTTTTTCAGCAATCATCATTGATGCGATGTCAAAGTGTAGCCATTTCCCTTTAACAAAATGCTCTAAGAACTTTGCTGCTGTTATTGAACCTGCATCTCCGTTCCATGAACCTATGTTTTTAACATCGGCAAAATCACTTTTCAACATCTCATTGTACTCTTCCCACATAGGGAAGGGCCATGCTTTTTCACCTGCTTTTTCACCTATTTTTTTAGCTAATTCAGATAGGCACTTATCGTTTGAAAAGGCACCAATGGCGTACTTTCCAAGGCTTATTGACATTGCTCCTGTTAGTGTTGCAAAGTCAAATGTGTAATTGGGCTTTATATCTTTGCTTATGTAACTCAACACATCAGCAAGGACAAGCCTTCCCTCAGCATCTGTATGCAGAATTTCTATTGTTTTTCCATTATAGGCTTTAATTATGCTGTTTGGTTTGTATGCTTTGCTTCCTATAACATTCTCGGTTAAGCCTATAACAACATGAACTTCAACAGGCATCTTTAATAGAGCAACAGCTCTTATTACTCCAAGAGCAACGCAAGCTCCTGTTTTATCTAAATGCATGTTGAACATGTACCTTGCAGGCTTTACATCCAGCCCACCAGCATCAAATGTAATGCCTTTGCCTGCAATTGCCACCTTTATCCTGGGCTTCTCTGGTTTATAGGTAAGGTGAACTATGAATGCTCCTTTGTCGCTTCCAGCATTAACTGAGAGAATAGCGTTCATTCCTTTCCTTTTCAATGCTTTTTTATCAAACACCTTTATGCTTAATCCAAGTTTTTTTGCGAGTTCCCTTGCCTCCTTAACCATGTATTCAGGAGTGCCTATGTTCGGAGGCAAACCTGCAAGCCTTCTTGCATAATTCTGACTTTCAGCGATTACCTTTACTTTATTAATAAACCTTTTAAACTTCCTATCTACCATCAGGCCTAACACGTACCTTTTTTTGTCCCTCTTTGCCTTGAACTCATCGAACTTTAAAGAGTAAAGAACAGCCCCTTCTACAACCAGTCTTATCTGTTCTTCAATATCTAAATCATTTGGGATGTACGTTATCTTCCCTTCAATAGATAATGCTTTGGCAATAGCCTTCCTTAAAATATCACCTTTTTTGCTCCCAATACCTATGAATATGTACTTTTTATTGCCTGCTCTAAATACATCCGTATTAAGTTCATCAGCCTTAAATTTTATTTTTTTAAGCATCTTTTCAATGTTCTTTGGGTGTTTGCCTTTCCTTACAAAATAAGCGAATGTATTGCTTACCTTTCCTATTTTAATCATAAAACCACCGCTTAAATGTGAATAAACGAGTTTAAAAACTTTAAGATGCCCTTAAAATACATTTAAAAACACATCTCAGATAAATTCACCTGTGTATATAAAGAAGGTTGTTTTGAAAAATTTTAAATCGTTCAAAGATGCATCAATCACATTTTTACCCAGCATAAATGCTCTTGTTGGTCCCAACGGCTCTGGAAAGAGCAATGTATGCGATGCTATCAGGTTTGCCTTGGGTGAAACATCTTTGAAGGTCCTCAGGGCAAAGAATGTTAGAGAACTTGTTCATAGAGGGAAGGAGTCTGCTACTGTTAAGCTGGTTCTGGAAGACCAGGGAAAAGAATATGAGTTGGTGAGGAAGATAGATACAAAAGGTAAGGTGAAATATTACATTAACGGGAAGAGAGTCAGGCAGAGAGATATCTATGACTTTAAGATAAGCCATGGGTTAAGTCATTCAGGTAGAGCAACCATAGGTCAGGGAGAGGTTGAAAGCATTGTTAGAATGCATCCAAAGGAAAAGAGAAAATTTCTTGAAGATGTTGCAGGTGTTGCTTCTTATGAGAAAAAGAAGGAAGAAGCGTTGAGAGAGTTAGGTGTGGTTGAGCAAAGGATAAGGGAGACAAACCTTGTTTTAGGAGAAAAAATGAGTTATTTAGAGCAATTGAAGAAGGAAAAG
Organism: Microcaldota archaeon; assembly: GCA_027024255.1. Classification (GTDB taxonomy): domain Archaea; phylum Micrarchaeota; class Micrarchaeia; order Anstonellales; family J096; genus JALVSQ01. The sequence goes on along the minus strand of JALVSQ010000011.1, from coordinate 39,288 downwards.
GAAGAGGCAGAGGCTTACATAAAAATGAAAGAAAGGCTGGATAGCATTAAATACACTTTGACCATAAGAGAAATCAGAAGGATAACTAAGAGAATTGATTTCCTCAATTCAAGGAAAGAGGAATTAAATATAGAGAAGGCAAAACTGGAGGAGACGATAAAAATTCTGGAAAAGAAAATTGAGGAGTTGATGAATGAGAGGTCTTTACTTTCAAAAGAAGTTGAGGAAAAAACCAAGAGAAATAAGTTATTTCAAGAAATCGAGCAGTTAAAGGCAGAGTTAAAGGTAAAAAAGGAAAAGGCAAGTATGCTTGAAAAAGCTGTATTTGATAAGGAAGAGGAGTTAAAGGGCTTAAAAGAGGAGATAGATAGATTGCAGGAAGAGATGAAGAAGGCTGAAGTCGAAGGCAGGGAAGCAAAGAAAAAGGCAGAATCAATAAAGGTTGAAAAGATAAAGAAAGAAGATGAAAAACTTGCAAGACTCAATGCAGATATAGAAAGCCTTACGACAGAACTTAATGCTTTAGAGAAAGAAAGAGCCATTAAAGAAGAGAGGTTGAATTCAGTAACATCTAAACTTTCAGATTTAATTAATGAAATTGATGAATTGCAGAGCCTTTCTTTAAGTTCGAAGGAAGACCTGGAGAAAAGGTTAAAGGAGATAGACGGCTTGATAAGAAAAAGCTTTGAAGATGAGAGAGCCATCAACAACAGGTTATCGGAGAAAGATAAAGAAATTATAAAAATCAGAGAAAGATTAGCTGTTTTAAGGGCAAGCTCTCAAACGAGGGTAAATCCTGCCCATTACTTTGTAGAGGAACTCAAAACAAGTGGTAAAATTGAGGGCATTTACGGAAGGGTAATTGATTTAATAAAATTTGATAATGAGATTGCTGAGGCTGTTGAGGCAGCAGGAGGTTCCAGACTGACATATTTTGTTGTTAAAAACCTGAATGTAGCTAAAAAGGTTATAGATGCGTTGAGGAATGCAAAAGCAGGCAGAGTTACTTTGATCCCTGTTGAGGACTTGAAAGTTAATAGAATTAAAGAAGGAGATGTTACCTTCATTAAAGACCTCGTTGAAATAGAGTCAGGCCTTTCCATAGTTCTGGATTACGTGTTTGGAGATACAGTTCTGGTTAGCTCGTTTGAGGAAGGAAAGAGAATGGTTGGTAAGCACAGAGCAGTTACGCTTAAAGGAGAGCTGTTTGAACAGAGTGGAGTTGTCAGTGGGGGCAAATCAAAGTCAAGTTTAACAGCAGGTAAGTTAATAGCAGAGCTTGAAAAAAAGCTTAAATCGCTCATAGATGAGAGAAGTAGTTTAATAGAACAACTCAGAGATTTAAGGAAGGAGTTGAACGATTTGAGGGCTGAGAAGGCAAGAGTCGAAGCTAATATTGCTCAACAGAAAGAAGAAAGAGCAAGGATTGAGAAGGCAAAGCAGAAGCTCAGTTTTTTGAAGAAGGAGTACAGCAAGCTGGTTAATCAGGAAGAGAGCCTTAAAAAAGAGCTCCACACTTTAAATGAGAAAATAAAAAATATTGAGAAAACATTAACCAAGAAGAAGGAGGAAAGAGACACTTTATTTAAAAAATTCAAAGTTGAGTTAGAAGAGAGTGAGAGAAAAGCAATGGAGCAGGCAAGCATAAAAGCCATGCTGTTGGAGAAGGCGAAATCACTTCTCTCAACTTTCAACAATTTGAAGAGAGAGTTAGGGCTTAAAACCAAGAAAATGAAAGAACTCTCAAAAGAAGTTGAAAGGTTAAGGAAAGAGATGAGGCAAATAAGTGATGATTACAGGCTTTTGGAAGGTGAGCTAAAGTTTAAGGAGAATGAATTTAGAGCTACAAGCAAGAAATTAGATGAATTGATGGAAAGAATAGCAGATATGGAAAAGGAACTCCAAAAACTTGGAGAAGAGGAAAAGAGGAGCAGAGATAAACTTTCAAAGGTTGAGAAGGAGTTAAATAAGATAGATGTGGAGTTAAGCGGGTTGAATGTCAAGGTTGAAGAACTTGAAAAATCAATTAAGGAAATAAACGGTATTGAGTTAAAAGAGCCGAATTCAAAGCTGGAGAATGAGATGAAAGAGTTAAGTCAAAAGTTGGCCAATATGCAAAACATAAACTTTGCTGCAAAGGAACTTTACTATAAACTGTTTGATGAAGTTGGAGAAATAAAAGAAAAAATAGAGAAGTTGAAGGTTGAGAAGGATAGCATAATAGAGCTGATGAATGAGATTGATAAGAGGAAGAAGGAGGCTCTCCTCAAAGCTCTTGATGAAGTTAATGAGAACTTAAAGAAGATTTCAGAGGGTATTCCAAACTTTGGCATTGCTGAGCTTTACCTTGATAATTTAGAGGACCCATTCAACGCAGGCCTTCACATAAGCCTTACAAGACCCAATGGTGTTAAAGAAAACATTATGAGCCTTTCAGGAGGAGAAAAAACACTCCTTGCTTTAATGCTCATATTTGCCATGCAGTTTACAAGGCCATCTCCTTTCTACATTTTAGATGAGGTTGATGCGGCCTTAGATGTTGTCAATAGCGAGAGAATGCCAGAACTCATCCATTCTATAAACAAAGAGTATGGAACCCAGTTTATACTTGTGAGCCATAACGAGAGGGTAATAAAAAAAGCGGATGCAGTTATAGGTGTTGCAAGGGTAAAAGATGCTTCAAAGGTTGTGCACTTCAAACAATCTTAATTATGTTGAAATCAAGAATTGTATTTCCTGAAATTAAGGCATTTATGGTTACATTCACTTTATCACCGATATCTTTTTCACAACTTTCCTCAATTTCATCTTTTGCTAAGTCAAAGTAGCTGTGAAGTTTAATGTGGCATTTCTTTACTTTCTCAAGTTTTTTAGCAAACGAAATGTTTAAAGGAGCCTTAGAATAGATATAAGAATCTTCAAAAACAGCATCTGGAAAATCTTTAAGTATGGTTGTTTTGTTGACGCTTTCATTTACTATTATATAATCTTCACCTATGTATGTTGCGTAATCGACTTTTTTTGGTACAATATTCTTTACTACATTGTTAACAGTTCCGTTGAATTCCTTAACCAAACTTCTGTTTTCAAAATCTACAATGTAGAGATACATTTCGTTGGTTGTGTTTACAACAGTACCTTCAACACTCAGCTGTTTTTGATAGTAAGTGAATTTGGGGGAGCCTGTGGCAACTATCACTCCATTTTGCCCAATAGCCTCAAATTCAAATTCAACAGTTGCATTTACAGGTAAGTCAGGTTTTATGTAGAATGAAAAAGGAAGGCTTATGTTAAATGTCTGGCCATTGAGCAGTGCAAGGCCAGCAGGAGAGAACTCTGCTTTTGCAAATATGTCCTTATCTTTTACAATGCTTTTGACCTTTTCTATATCATATGGGTCTTTTAAAAACAGGATTGTTGTTCCATTTATCTCATCAATATCTGAGATGTTCTTTAATGCAAGTCTTTCATCTTCTGTGAGGTTGCCTATAACCTTAACAACAGGTTTATAACTAACCAGTTTGTACTCTGCTTTTGCAATGCCTTGGATGTACTCGCTCTTTGGCTTTATATTAATATTCCCTCTAAACACAATAGCAATCTCGCCTATTATAAGAACAGCTACCAGGAGTAAAAGCGCAATAGTTTTATATTTATTTTGGTCAGCCATAAATAGAGTGGCTTTGGAAAGTTTTTTAAATGGTGGATAATATGGAGGAAGGAGACTTTGTGCTTATAGAACTTGAAGGCAGAGATGTTAACGGAAATGTTTTTGATACGACAAAAGGGGAATTAGCTAAAAAGTTGCACGGAAAAGAAGGTCCTTTGCTCGTTGTTTATGGAAAGGCAGTTCTTATTCCTGGATTAAAAAAAGCTTTAGCAGATATGAAGGAAGGAGATGAAAAAGAGATTAAGTTGAGTCCTGATGAAGCATTTGGCCAGAGAAAGAAAGAATTGATAAAGGTTGTTCCTTTATCTCAGTTTAAAGAAAAAGGAGTAATTCCTGCAAAAGGAAACATAGTTTCATTTGAAACAGAAAGCGGAGTTGTCAACGGCATTGTCAAAAGCATAAGCAATGGGAGGGTTATGATAGACTTCAATCATCCTATGGCGGGCAGAGAGGTAATATACAAGGTTAAGGTCGTTAAGGTAATAAAGGATGAAAAAGAGAAAATAAAGGCTCTTCTTTCTGACCTTGGGGTTAAGGAGTATGAGATAAATGACAAGGTGATTAAAATAAAAGATAGAGATAAGCTTGAGCTGGTTAAGGTGAATATTGCCTTCTTACTTCCTCAATACTCAGTTGAGGCTTGAATGTGTTCATCCCATAACTCTTTTAGGATAAGTCTCCTGTCCTTTTTTCCTAATTTTACATTTGCTAATTTAGCTAAGTCTATTATTGTTTTTGCAAATGAAAAAGGCAGAGTGAGATAAGATGTGAAGTAAATAATTCTCCACACAAAGCCCTTCAGGTCGAGCAGGTTATAAGGAACTAATCCTGCTAATCCCGCGCTTAAAATACTGAAGTCGTATTCAAGCTCTTCCTTTAATTTTTTTACAATGGTGGGATCAACTACCTCAACAAAAACCTTCTCGAACTCTTTTCCCCTTCTTTTAACCACCACTTTAACCTCTCTAATTTGCAATGCACCGAATTTTCTGTAATTAGATAGAGGGATTATCTTCTTCATGCTCTCACTTCTTTTTCAGGAGAGAGATTAGCCCCTTTGTGAATGAAATGATGCCTATTAATCCAGCTATCTCAATGCCAAGAGAGGCAAAGAATAAGCCACCACCAAACATTCCACTGTAAAGGGACTCCTTGCTTTTGTTAAGCAAATCCGCGCTTGACTTGAACATCCCCAATCCCATCACAGCCACAAATGATGAAAGGGTTAAGCCTATAATGTTTGTTTTTAATTCTTCAACTTTCTTTTTTACCCTCTTTTCAGGCCTGTCTTCGAGTGGCTCGGGTAATCGGATTGGAAACCACAGTTTTTTGTTTTTAAGCTTGAGCCTCACGATAATAATGTTATACAAAAGGTTTAAAAATGAACTTCATCTACCCAAATCTATAAAAAATCATTCCCTGCATTTTAACATCATGGATAAAAGATACTCACATTCAATTGAAAGCAAATGGCAGGATTTTTGGTTAAAGAGCAATATTTACAGGTTCAATAAAGGTAATATAGGCAAAAAGCCCCTGTATGTTATAGATTCCCCCCCTCCTTTTACGAGTGGAAAATTGCATATGGGCCATGTGCTGAGCTATTCTTACTTTGATTTTGCTGCAAGATACAAAAGAATGAGAGGATTTGAGGTTCTTTACCCCCAGGGTTGGGATGCTCAGGGCTTTCCCACAGAGGTTAAGGTAGAAAAGAAGTATGGGCGGTTAAAGCCTGATGAGTTCAGGAAGAAATGCGTTGAATGGAGCTGGGAGATGATAAAGAGGATGAAAGAAGGTATGATAAAGCTGGGCTTTTCACCTGACTGGAGTCTTGAGTACATAACAATGCTACCAGAGTACCATAAACTCGTTCAGGAATCAATAATAGAGATGTATGAAAAGGGATACATATACAGAGATAAACACCCTGTCCTCTGGTGTCCAAGGTGTAAATCCGCAATAGCAAAAGCAGAAACTGAAGAAAAAGAAGAAGAGACAGAGCTTTATTACTTTAACTTCTTTGTAGATGATAAGCCTTTAACAATTGCTTCAACAAGGCCGGAGTTGCTCCATGCATGTGTTGCTGTTCTTGTCCATCCAGAAGATGAGAGGTATAGTGAAATAATAGGTAAAAAGGCTAAAACACCTTTTGGTAAAGAAGTACCTATAATTGATGAAAATGAGGTTGATAAAGAATTCGGAACAGGAGCAGTTATGCTGTGCACTTATGGAGACAAGATGGATGTTGTCTGGCAAAAAAGGCACAATTTACCTGTTATTCAGGCTTTAGACGAGAGAGGGAGAGTAATAAACTCTCCTTTTTACGATGGGCTTAACTATAAAGAGGCAAGGAAAAAAGTAGTTGAATTTTTAGAAGAAAAAGGACTACTTGTAAAAAAAGACAGAATAAAGCATGTTGTAAAAGTTCATGATAGATGCAAGCATGAAGTTGAGCTTTTGCCATCAATGGAATGGTTTGCCAGAGTCAGGGAGAACTCCGATAAAATAAAAGAAATGGCAAAGGAGATAAAGTGGGTGCCCGAGTTTGGCATTCATTACTTAATAGACTGGCTTGAGCATATAGATTGGGATTGGGTTATAAGCAGGGACAGAATTTTCGGCACACCTATTCCTTTTTATGTATGTGAATGTGGGCATTATGAACCTGTTAAAAAGGAGGAATTGCCTTTCTATCCTGAGAAGGCAAAGCCAAGGAAATGCCCTAAGTGTGGAAAAGAAATGAAACCTGAAAATAAGGTGTTTGATGTCTGGGTTGATTCAAGCATAACACCTCTTGTTGTTTCTGGGTGGAAAAAAGATGAAGAATTGTTCAAGCATGCTTATCCAACCACTTTGAGGCCACAGGGGGTTGAGATTGTAAGAACATGGGCCTTTTACACAATATTCAGGAGCGGAGTTGCTCTAACAGGAAAAAAGCCATGGGATACTATTCTTTTAAATGGAAATGTTCTGGCTCCTGATGGAAGAAAGATGAGTAAAAGTTTAGGAAATGTTATCGACCCCATGGAGTTAATTAAAGAGTACCCTGTTGATGCCATAAGGCAATGGGCAGCCATGAGTGGAGCCATGGCAAAGGACAGGCCGTTCAGTTATGAAGATATAAGGTTTGCCAAACAGTTCTTAAACAAGTACTGGAATGCATTCAGGTTTGTTGAAAAATTCATGAAAGAAAATTCAAATGAATTTAATTTCAATGAATTGAGAACTGTTGATAGATGGATTATAACAAGGACGAGTCAAGTAATAGAAGAAATCACAAATGCAATGGAGAATTACGATTACAGAAAGGCCATAACAACTTTCCATCATTTCTTCTGGTATGAGTTATGTGATTACTATTTAGAGTATGTTAAGTGGAGGGTTTATTCAGAAGGAATTGAAAGGGACAAAGCAATCTATACATTAAAGAAAGTGTTATATGCTTTGAATAAACTCTTTGCTCCGATTGCTCCCCATATTACTGAAGAAATTTATCATTCAATCTTTGGAGCGCCTGAAGGGAAATCCATCCATTTGACAAAATGGCCCGAGCCTTTTGAGAAAGACGAGGCAATTGTTGAAGATTTGAAGGTGGCAAATGAGATAATGAGGAGAATCAGAGAATACAAAGCAAGAAATAGAATGCCGATGAATGCAGAAATAGAGAAGGCAATTCTTTATACAAATAGAGATTTAAAAGATGTTGTTGAAGATATTAAGAGAACAGGGAAGATAAAGGAGTTGATTGTTAAGCATGGAGAATTAAACATCGAGTTTTTGTAATGCCTCGGTAAACCTATCTATCTCCTCCTTTGTGTTGTAAATGTAGAAGCTTGCCCTTACGGACCCTTTCAATCCCAGGAAATCATGCAGAGGATGAGCGCAGTGCATTCCACTTCTAACAGCAATATTGTGTTTGTCCAGAAATGAGGCGATATCATGTGGATGAAAGCCATTTATGTTGAATGCAATCAATCCAGTTCTTTCATTCACATCATCTGGCCCGATTATTTCTAATTCCTTTACTTCTTCCATTCTTTTCATTGCGTAATTAAGCAAACCAATTTCATGTTTCCTCACATTATCCATTCCTATGCTTTTTAAATAATCAACTGCTTTTGATAACCCAATGGCTTGAGCAATCATAGGTGTTCCTGCCTCAAATCTAGCAGGGGGTTCTGCAAATATTGTTTTATCAATGTAAACCCTTGCAATCATATCCCCTCCGTACAGGAATGGCTTTAATCTCTTCAACAAATCGCTTTTTACATAAAGCACACCTATGCCTGTTGGTCCAAGCATCTTGTGGCCTGTAAAAGCATATACATCAATATCCATTTTTTTAACATCAACTTTTAAGTGAGGAACTGCCTGGGACCCATCACCAACCAGGATTTTATCACCTATGATTTCCTTTATTGCCTTTAAGTCATTTATCGTTCCTAAAACATTGCTTGCATGCGTTATAGCAAATACATCCCCAATATTTTCAAAGAGCAGTTTTCCTTCTCTATTTATTTTGAGAACTTCGAACGGCCAACCATGCTCTTTACAGAGCTGTTGCCAGGGTACAAAGTTGCTATGATGTTCCATCACTGTACTCACAATTGTTGATTCTGGAAAAGTTTTGAATATGGAGTAAGCAATCAAATTAAGAGCCTCTGTTGAATTTTTTGTAAATACAATCTCATCTGGTTGAGCATTGATAAACCTTGCTATATTCTCCCTTGCCTTTTCATATGCATCCGTTGCTTCCTCGCTTAATTTATGAATGCCTCTGTGAACATTAGCATAATGCATTTCATAAAACTCCTTAATTGCATCTATTACCTGCCTTGGTTTTTGAGAACTTGCTGCGTTGTCAAAGTAGATTATTCCTCTTTTCAGAAATGGAAAATCATTCCTTATCTTATTCAAATCCATACTCATCAACCTCCTTTAATAGAGAAGCATCACCTTCTTTTACTATTTCACCATTTTTCATTATGTAAACTCTGCTTATCTTTATTCCTGCCCTTCTTATTGCGGATGGCTGATGTGTTATAATCAAGGAGCTTCTTTTTTCAATGAACTTCCCAATCCTTTTTACAGAATCTACATCAAGTCCTGAATCTATCTCATCAAATATAACAAGCTCTGGATTCAACATCTCCATCTGCAAAAGCTCCATTTTCTTTAATTCTCCTCCCGATAAATTGTTCATAGGTTTGTTTATTAGATGCTTTACACCTAATTCATCGGCAATCTTGTTAAGTTTTTTGTAAAAAGATTCAATATCCATTTTCACTGCTTTTCTCAATATATCTTTTACAGATAACCGCATTGAGGGTATTTTTTGGAATAGGAGCATTAATCCCAGTTTGGCCCTTTCCTCAGGAGGCAGATTTGTTATATCCTTATTTTTAAATAGAATCCTGCCCCTTACTTTTAATAAAGGATGCCCCATGATGGCATTTGCTAAGGTGCTTTTGCCTGAGCCATTGGGCCCCATCAAAACAACTCTCTCTGCTTTATTAATAGATATGCTTATTCCCTTTACAATCTCTTTATCGGCATATACATACAAATTTTTTATCTTTAACATTAAACCACCTCTTCAACAGGTATCTTGGGGCATTGAATTGACACTTTTCTCAGGAGAGGTTCTATTCTCTTTAAATGCTCTTTGCTAACTATTGCGTAGAATATTGTCCTGTTGCCTATCTGTGCTTTATAACAATCGCATTCATCAAGCAGTCTCTCCACATCCCTTTCCCTGCTCTTTTTTGAGTGAATTATGAGGAGATATCTTCTTGAACCTATTAACTCATCCCTTATTCTTGCGCAGTACCTTATTATAACACCATTCCTTTCTAACCTCAATATTCTTTTTCTTACAGCAGGCACACTTATTCTTAATTTTTTTGCTAATTCACTCATTGTTACTCTTGCGTTTTTCCTCAGTTCCTTCAATATTTCCATATCCTTTTCATCAAGCATGTTAAAAATTTTAACAATCTGGTTTAAAAATTTAATTCCTCTTCTTCGGGAAATAATTTTCCAATCCATACTTTTTATGCAAACCATTGGCAAATGTTTCTGCATATACTTCCCTCAAAAAAACACCCTCTCCGAACTCTTTAACATTTCTCATGTATTCTCTTCCTTCTTTTGTTTCGTGATTCATTAAATCATCCCATAAGCCTCTGGGTAATGCTGCTTTCAACTTCTTCATGACTTCCTCTCTTTGTTTATCGTTGAGCACTCTATAAAAGTAGTAATGAGCAAGTTCATGCAGAACAATTCTTGTATCAAAGCTCTTCAAGTCGTCATCTATGGTTATAAAAGAATGGTCAAGGATTAGGAAATAATTCCCTTTCCCTTCCATCTCCTTTTCAAACATTCCTATGAATAGAGGAATTTTTTCATCTCCAAAATCATACTTTTCGATAATTGATGTTATTAGGGAGCAAACTTTATCATCTATCTTTAACTTGTTTAAATCTAATAGTTTGTTGTTTTTATCCCTTACTTCTTCTACTATAACCTTGTGGTTTCCTAAATCCATTAATGATTTTATTTTGAATTTTGGAGTTTGGGCTGTTGCAATATTAAGTGCAAGAAAGATTAATCCTGCTTTAAACAATTTTTTCATTTTTATTATATCCCCGTGTATACACTGATTTTTTTGGTTTTTTCATTTTCACCTTCCTTATATCTAATCTCTATTGAAACATTCCTTTCAGCCAGTCTTTTATCGTTGTATGCGGCCTCTTTTACCATCTCTGGGACTGTTCTACCCCATTCTTCAACAGGTTTATCCTTAATTGCTTCTTTTATCCTTTCTGCCAGCCCTTCTTGAACACTTAATCCTCTTATCTTTATGGTTACTGATTCCACTTCAACAGTTTTTTCTTCAACGATTTTCAATCCTTCATAACCATATTCTTTTTCAACTTCTGTTGGTTCACTTGATTTTATAATTTCTTCTTTTTGAACAGGAATTTTTTGAGTAGGAGCAGGCTCTTTTTCAACTTTTTTAGGTCTTAAAGAGGTCTCAAATTCTTCTATTACTGTTGTCAGTGCAACTTTACCTCTTTCCATTACAAGATAAGGCTCGCTTTTGATGTTTCTGTGTTGGCCTGAGAAGACAAATTCCAGGTTTACAGGCTTTCCATACAGTGGGATGTATTTTCTTGAGATGAAGGATATGATTTTTTGTATTTTATCCTTGCTTACCCCTTTCTTTTCTAAAGCATTCTCAACTGCGCTTGGCCATTCAAACTTTGTTTTAGAAGGTGAGGATTTTTTAACTATTTGAGGATGAATGGTTTCCCATGCATTCTTTACATTGTCCAATTTAATTTGAGTTATGGTTTCATCGTACTTACCCAGTATGAAGTTATATCTATCTCCTCTTTCTGTTATCCAGAGCTCATCTCCAACTATCTCCACTTTTGTTGTCTTTGGAGTAATGTAGTTGTTTGTGAACCATTTAAAAAACTCATCCTTATACTTATCGTCAATGCCCAGTGCTTTCCTCACTTCTTCGATTTCATTTTGGAACTTTACTCTTTCAACAGGCTCCTTATGTGTAACCATTTCAAACCACCTATTAACATTATTTTATCCAAAACATTTTTTAAATAAATCTCCTTTTAATCCCTCATGCTCATTTACATAGACATCGATTCATTTTTTGCAAGGCTTGAAGAGTTAAGAAACAACATTGTAAATGAGCCTGTTGTTGTAGTTGCTCCAGGACGCAGAGGAGGTATCATTGTATCTGTTAATGAAGCAGCAAAGAAGGAAGGTATAAGGCCAGGCATGTTCCTGGATAGAGTCAGAGGTAAAGGTATCCATATTTTCCTTTTAGATAAGTCCCATTATTCAAGTGTATCGGCTAAAATAGAAGAGTTATTGAGGACATATTCAACGAGCATTGAAGCTGATGGTCTTGGTCATTATTTTCTAGAAGGAGATATAGAGATAGCTAATAAAATTAAAGAAGAACTGTGGAGAAAGTTTAAGATAACTGCGAAGATAGGTTTAGGCAATAATAAAACACTGGCTCTTCTTGCTGCCAGAGCAACAAGTCCAGCTACAATAAAGATGATTAACTCTGTTGATGATGTTCTGGATATGCCTGTAACAAGATTGCCAATAAGGCCTTTGATGATAAATGTCCTGCTTAATTCAAACGTAAAAACATTGAGGGATTTAGCATCAATGAGTTATTCAAAGCTTGAATACCTTTTCGGCCCATCTCTTGCTACCTCTCTTTACAATTTATCAAGAGGCATAGGTGAAAAGCATTTGCTTAAAGAGGAGCCAGGAGAACTGGGAAAGATTATCTCTCTAAAAAGACCCACAAGACATTCAGGTACAATTCAGGATGCATTGACAAAGCTTATAAAAGAAATAATGAAAGAAAGAAAACCCTTTACACTGACATCTATTTACATATTCTTTGAGGACAACAGCTTTTCGTTTGCTTCAAAGGAGCATGAGCCAATGCTTGATGAGAAAAGGTTCAGTGCCGTTGTAAACGAGTTGCTTAAAAAGGCACTACTTAACTCAAATAAAGAAATTTCAAAGATAGGTATTTTTATAGGCTCTTTTAAAGGTCTGAAACAGAGTTACCTCAATTCAACCTGATGATTCAATGCTTCAATAATAAGGGACATCAGAGCAGTGGGATAGAGCACAAGCCATGATAAAAAGTTAAGTATAGGGATAAAACCCAGTAAGACTGAAAAGATGTATATAATGTAAAGAGGAAGGAAAACAGGAGCATGTCTGAAAGCAAGATTTATTGAGCCCAGAAGAGCCTTTTTTACATCAAATTCAAACAGGGCAATGAGTATGTAGGAAAGACTGAAAGCATAAACTACAATAAGTCCAATTCCAAGTCCGTAGATGCCTCCGATTATTTGAGCTAATAGGTTTGATGTTAGCAAAGAGGAATCAATTATGTAAGTAACAGCAAGAGGTGAAAATGCAAATACCAGTACTAATACTTTGACCAGACCTATTAAGAAAAATCTGTGGGCAAACTTTAAACCAAAGTAAAGAAAGTTGATTGTTCTTGGTTTTTCCCTTTTTAGCACATCATGTATCATCCTTACATAAGCACCTTTGAATCCCGAGGCAAGGAATGCAAATACAACTGCCGTTAAACCTATTATGCTGTAATAAATAGTAGAATCAAAGTTTCCAAACAAGGAGATTACTGCCGCAAGAAGCATGTATATACCTATTAAGGAAAATAAAGTAATGCCAAGGAACATTACATAAAGGAAAAAGGCATATGTTGAGCTGTAAAAGTTGTTCACAACAACTTCATAAGCCTTTGTAAATGATTTCATGCTCTTAATGTTGACATTACTCTTTATAAATCATACCTCTCTGTTGATTACGAATTTAGCAATTCTCTCCAATTTCTTACTAAACTTGTTGTTAGGCAATAACTGCTTTATTCTCTCCAGTTCTTTTTTAACTATTTTTTTAGCATATTTTTTAGCGTATTCCCTTGCTCCTGATTCCTCTATCAATCCTATTGCTTCCTTAATCAAATGTTCTTTGCTTGTGTGCATCCTCAGTATTTGCTTCAACCTTTCTGCCTTCTCTTTACTTAAATGGTTCAAAGCATAAACAACCATAAGCGTTCTCTTTCCTTCAGTTATATCATCCCCTATTTTCTTCTTGTACTTCTCGAATTCACCAAACAGGTTTAGCAAATCATCCTGAATCTGGAAGGCAACGCCGAGGGCAGAGCCAAACTCATAAAAATGAGGGTACATTCCTTCGTTGCCTGATAAAAATACTCCCATCCCAACAGAGAGACCCATTAAAGCACCTGTTTTTTTCCGGGCAAGCATTAAGTAATCCTCCTCACTCAAATCAAATACCTCTTTCCTTTCCCACCATAAATCATAGCCCTGCCCTTCAACTACTTCCTGGAATGTCTGACCATAAAGCTTTATTAGCTCCTCTTTGTTATCTATCTTTAGTGAATTGAGCGTATTCCATACCAGTGTGTAAAGAGCGTCTCCTGAATTCAATGCAATTGGCACACCGTACATCTCGTGCAATGTAGGTTTGCCCCTCCTGAACTTGGAATCATCTTCAATATCGTCGTGAATCAATGTGAAGTTGTGGAAGATTTCAATGATAGCAGAGGGTAAAAGTCCTTTCTCATACTCCCCTCCAAATGCCTGGAGAGTTGTAAGTAAGAGTACAGGTCTTATTCTTTTCCCCCCTCTCATTATATATTCAAGGAGCATGCCGTAAACCTCTCTGGGTTCATCAGGAATAAGATTCTTTATTACTTCATTTACATCATGAATTTCTTTGCCGAATTCTTTTTTGAAGTCCATAAGGAGATTTGTTTGCTAAATATTTAAAAATACTTAGTCTAATATTTTATTAGAATGCTACCAGAAAAAGAGTTGATAAAGAGTGAGATAACTATAAGATTGCTTGCCCTGGACACATCTACAAAGCTGTCGAAGGATGCTTTAGTGAGATGGCTATCATTAACACTTGGCCTTATATCTCCGAATGAAACAAGGACCTCCTTCATAAAACTTCTTGATAAGCTTATTGAGTCCCATTTTAAAGGAGGCATAACAATGGATGATTTGATAGAGTATGGTAAAAAACAGGGAATTGCAGAAAAAACAGTTTATTATCATATTGCCAGGTTGAAGAAACTGGGCCTTGTATCAAAAGTAAGCAATAAATATGTAATGGGAGATGGATTTGAAAGGGATTTAAGCAAGATAATATTAACAGCATATAAAAAGCAAATGGAAGAGGTTTATACTTTAATTGAGGAGGCAATTAGGGCAATTGAGCAGTTCTATGAGGATTGAAGTTCCTTGTATCTCTTCTCAACAACTTCTTTTAGTTCCTTTGCTACAAACTTTTTATCAGTGGCATCAGCCCTGAATGCTATTGCTAATTTTGAAGCAAGTGTTCTTGCCATTTTACCTCTAAGCTTTTTGGGCAGTGATGAAACATATTTGCTTAGCAGTATGATTCCATGCTTTGGAGGCTTTATCTTCTTATTCCTTAAATGCTTGAACAGAGCTTTTTCAGCTCCAAGAACCTGAATTGTTGAGGCAGGCATCTTTGCAAGTTTATCAAGACCCTTTGCATGATTTATGAATTTAGCAACAAGCTTTCCCCCTATTAAATAAGTGGCGTTAGGGGCTACTCTGTTTGCCAGTCCCTCTATTTCTTCCTCATAAAATTCCTTTAATTTGTAAAGGCTTATGTACTCCTCTGCTAACTTCTTTATGTACTTCAAGTCCTGCTTTTTTATTGAAGCCCCTGCTGTTTTCTCTGCTTTCTCAGCTATTTCATTTGCTTTATTTATGCCAACTATCTTACTGAGTCTTTCTTTGTCTATGTTTTCCCTATCTTCTATTGCAACAATAACATTAGCTAACTTTAATCTGTCCTTCAACTTTAACTCAGGGAAGTAGATGCTGTACCAGTCCTCAAGCCTCTCTCCTAATGTGTTGAGTATTTTAGTTAAATCCTCAACCGCCCTTTCAACCTGCATGAGGAACATGTCTTCCCTTGATATAATCTCTTTAACCTTCTTCCTTGCTTTTTTCATGAACTTTTCTCTTAGGTTCTTTTTTGCCATAAAGCAATAAGCATCAAAAATTATTTATAATGAACGGTTTCTTATGCATGAGGCTTTAATTTTTTATAAATCTCAACCATCCTTTTCACTCCATCTTTGATAGGCGTTATTCTGAACTTAAGCTCTTTCATAGCTTTCTTTGGGTTAAATGTTCTATCAGAAGTTAGGGATAGAACAACCTCTTCATTCAAGAAATCAGAGAGCTTTAGGAACTTATTTAAGAAGGAAGCAAATCTTAAGCATGTTTTAGGTATTCTAAACCTGGGCTCCTTAACTTCTAAAAGTTTGGCTGAGATCTTTATAACATAATCAACAGGGTAGCCCTGTGAAGAAACCACATATACCCCTTTTTTGCTGATGCTATTCTTGAATGCTTTTCCAACATCCCCAGCGTATGTAAAAGGTACTCTGTTATTTCCTATAAGGGGCATTCTTCCCTTTCTTAATAAATCAAATACTTTAAAGTAAAGTTCATACTTTTCTCCATATAAAGTACCTATTCTCAGTATAACGTAGTTTTTATGCTCTTTTACAATTTCCTCAGCCATTGCCTTTGTTTTAGCATAATCTGTATCAGGATTCAAAGGAGAGTTTTCATCACCTTCTTTTATGCTCTTTCCATAAACAGATATTGAAGAGGCAAATATGAGCTTTGTCTTTTTTGGAATGGCATTAACAATTTTTTCAGTTAATAAAACATTAGACCTTAAGAGCTCTTTATATGAACCAAATACTTTCCCTGCAAGATGAATGACAACATCAGCATCTTTAAGTAGTTTTTTTAACTCTTCCTCTTCGTAGCTGGTCACTATATCCACATAACTACTCTTTCGCCTTCCCAATCCCTTTCCTTTAACATATTTCATTACATAATATCCAAGTCTTGAATTAGCCCCTGTTATGTAAACCTTCATTTTATCACATTGTGATTGCCGAGGGGGGGACTCGAACCCCCGACCTCCAGATCCCCCAGAGCGCCTTTTACATCATTCAATCAGCACTCATAAGCGCTGCTTATGAGTCTGGCGCTCTAGCCACCTGAGCTACCTCGGCTATGGGCCCGCCAGGATTCGAACCTGGGATCTCCACCGTGTCAGGGTGGCGTCTTAGCCAACTCGACTACGGGCCCTTCTTGAAAATTGAGTAAGAAAATATTTAAAAACTCACTCTAAAAGCGAGGGATTTTCCTTTATTTTCTTTAAGTAATCAATAGGAATAAGTTCCTTATATCCCATCTTGAACAGCCTTCTGGATGCCTCAAGCTTTGTTTCTTCATCAGCCCTTGTATATATGGCAGCGGCCATACTTTCTATTAACTCAGTATTTTTTGTTGTAAGACCTTTCGTTAGCTTTACAACTAATTCTGAATAATCTATTCTGCCTTTTTGCAGGGCTTTATAAACGTTCTCAACCTCCTTTGAGACCATCACTTTAATATAGAGCTAAAGTTTTTTTAAGTGTTTATGTTGCACAAGGCAATAAGGGCTTTTTATGAAAGAGGATTGCTAATTTTTACATGTTTGCTCCTTTCTAATTTAAGAAGGGATGCTCTGGCAATTACTTTAACGACTATTTCTGGATGCTTCAGTGCCTTTTCAAGAACCTTAATCACCTTTCTACTTGGCACCCCCAGCTCTCCTAAAGCCCATATAGCAGCTTCTTTAACATCAGGTTTATCATCTCTTGAAAGTTTAATGAGAACCTTAATGACCTTTTTATTCGCTATTCCTAACTTTCCTAAAGCCAGGGCGGATCCTTCTCTCACTTCCCACTCTTTATCTTTTGACCTCTTTAAAAGAGCATTTATTACTTCATCATTTACTATTCCCAATTCGCCTAAGGTTAGGCATATTCCTGCTCTTTCTCTCCAGCTTTTACTATTAATCCTTGGAAAAATTTGCCTGAGAAGCTCTTTTTCTATCCTGTTCTTCCTGGCTATTTTACCTAAAGCCACCACAGCAGCTTTTCTAACATTAGTGGCTTCATCTTTTAGTGTCTCTAAAAGAGCATTTATTACTCTATCATCAGCTATTCCCAATTCACCGAGGAGCTCGCAGGCTTTTATTCTTCTCTCCCGATTAGAGTTAGTAATCAACCGTTTAATTATGATTTGACTTGCTACTCTTTTTCCATACTTCTCTTCTATCTCTTTAATAGCATCTTTGGTAGGGATTCCATCTCTGAACTCTTTAATCAATCTATTAACAACTTCATTTTCCCATATTTCCTTCTGAGAAGGGACAAGAGCATTTATCACTTCTTCACTAGGAATTTTATTTTTCATTAGCCTTTTCAATAACTCAGCTTCTACCCTTTTAGCCTCCTGTAGACTGTTCTCCATTCTTCTCTTCAATTTCCTCATTATGTTAATTTTTATGGAAGACAATGTTTTAAAGCTTTATGCTTCATGAAGTATAAAACATACTCCATGCCTGGTCATCTTAATCTACAAATAATCATACTTAAACTGTCCGAATTCATTCTTCTTTTTATAAAAACCGAATTCATCCTCTTCCCTGAGAGATACAAAAACTTCTAAATTCGGGCTTTTTAGCACAAGGAAATTGTCTTTTAAATCTACTGAGTGGAAGTTTTTTTCATCTATTTGAGAAAAAAGAATTTCAGCTCTTTTACCCTCTTTAAACACATATATTTTTTCTTCATCTAAGATTATCCCTACATTTTTTATTAAACATATTTTAAAAGCTCCTTTTATGCTTAAATTTCCTGTGAATGTGTTGCCCTCTTTATCCATAAAAAAATACTTTGAATTATCAACAATGAGAAGGTTGGTTTTATACCCATCTATCAGATATGGCTCTTTCACTTTAAATGGAAGAGAGTATTCGCTTATGTCTATGCTGTATCCTCCTGCTCCCTCTTCTGGATAAAATATGTTGAAAAGGATTGCTTTGTTTGAACCTTTGCTTAGAATAAAAAAGTACGCTCTTTCTCTGTCTTCAAATGTTTTTATTAAATAAGCATTGCTTATATCAATTCCCACCTCTTCTTTGTTAAGAACTTTGATTTCAAGTGTTTTTGCATCTTTAATTAGTATGTGGTTGCCTTCTCTCTTTATTTCATATCTTGAGAAGAATTCACTTTCTTTTAACCTGCTTGTAAATCCCTTCATGCATTGAACCTCTTTATAAATCCTAATTCCTCATCACTCAATCTGTAAAATACCTTTGCCCTTTCTAAATCCTCCTTTATCAAATTAACATACAACCCAAAGAATTCAACCACCTTTTTAGATGATGTGTGGATTTTCTTTCCTATCTTTTTACCTATGGATTGCATCAATGCCCTTGCAGTCTTTGTTTGAGATAATTGCCTTATGTAAGAGGGGAATTGATACTTGGTGAATTTTCTATAAACATCATCTTTTGCCAATGCAACGCCAGCTGTTGCTAAAAGCATTGAATATCTCATGAATCCCCAGTACTGCCTTGAGCTTATTCTTCCATCAAATACATCTGCTCTTGATATGTAATCATAGGCAAGAGCAATCTCATGAGGTTTTGCATATTCAACAGGTATATTTTCTCTTATCCATGCTTTTAACATATCAGGGTCAAGGTCTGAGAGCATTGCAGCGTACCTCGCAGCACTTAACTTCTCTGTTTTAAAGATGATTTTTAAGACCTGGAATATCTCTTCCTTCCTATCTCTTCTTCCTATGGTTAGGCTTTCTAAGTCATTTAAAGCACTTCTTACATCGCCTTTTGAATTTTTAGCAATCTCCATCAACTTTGAATCTTCTATGGCTATGTGCTCCCTTTCCTTTATCTTTTTAAGTAGTTCAAATATTTGATGGGGAGAAGGCCTTTTCATCTGCATTATTTGACATTCATTTCTTATAGGTGCTAACTTCTGGTTCCATGCATCATTTGCTGTTAAAATTATGGGTAGTTTTGGTTCTTTAAGGAGCTTTGACAGTTCAGAGATACCACCCCTGTCTTTTGATGTCATTGCATCAATGTCATCAAGCAGTATGAGCTTTGGCTTTCCAAACAGAGACATACTCGAGGATTTTAGCGCTTTATCTATCTTTTGTTTATCTCTAAAATCACTTGCGGATAACTCAATCAGCAGAAATCCGAATTCGTTTGCTAAAGCATAGGCCAGACTTGTTTTACCAATCCCCGGAGGGCCGTAAAGAAGCAGAGGTTTTCCTTTAATTCCTCTTTTCCAGTTCAGAGCCCATGTTCTCACCTTTCTCTTTACATCTTCATTGCCTATCAATTCATCCAGTTTTTTAGGAGCATACTTTCTTGTGAACATATTTTACATTAAGGGCTTTATCTTTTTAAAGTCTATTTTAAGCAGCTGCCTTAAATCTGTTATTGTGTAATCAGCGTTTGATTTCATTTTTGCTCTTTTACCTCTCTTTACTCTTACTGCAATATGGCCTGCTTTCTTAGCAAACTCTACATCTTTTAACGGATTATCTCCGACGACAATACCTTTTTTCAATTTAGAATAAAACTTAACTGTTTTATTTCTTGTTACATACACTTTTTTGAAGAAATAGGTTAAGCCCAGTCTTATCAGCTTGTCCCACTGCTTTTTTTCAAGCCCTTCACTCACGACAAATAATTCATAACCCCTTTCATTCAATGTTTTGAGCACATAAGGCACTTCAGGGTAAGGAAAAATAGAAGCTTTTGTATCGTGATAAGCTGCAACTGCTGCAGCAATGAATTTACTTGGTTTTTTTATTTTAAGTGTTTTGCATAACTCATCGAAATGCCTTGAATAATTACTGCCTTTATCTCTTATTATCTCTTCCAGTTTTTCCATTAAGAACCTTTCAGAGTAGTTTAATCCCATTGAAATCATGGCCCTTACAGCGTTCTTTCTGGCAAGCTTTGAGAATTCAGTTGATGGAAACAATGTATCATCTATATCAAAGTAAAATCTCATAAACAATTTTTAGGTTGTTCATGATATAATTCTTTCGGTTTTGTATATCCCCCTTAGGGGGAGAAAACATTTAAATACAATGAATGAGTTGTTATAATTGGTGGTAGTATGTCAAGAAAGTTTAAAAATTTAATAAATGAGGTTGATAGGAGAAAGATTGAAGAAAGGCCTTTAATTGACAGATTAAAAAAAGGGATTAAGAAGGCTGGTGCAAGCGTCCTCATAATGTCAACTCTTTTTGGCTCTTCTATAGGCATGGGAATGAAGTACAGTTTAAAGAAACGTGAAGTATCTCCGTATGTATCACTTACTCTAAGTAAAGGGGGATGGAAAGGAAGTTTTGAGGTAACCAAAGAGGGATTATCAAAGGCATTAATCACCCGTAAATTGACCACCATTAGAGGAGTTAAGGCGGTTGGAATAGGAATGAGAAATACTGATGTGGGTAATGCAGGCAGTGTTGGTCTTGGAATAGTTAAAGGGTTTAATACTTCCCTTGGAAAATTTACAGTTAAAGTTGTCGCTACAACTGGAGAATCCATAAAACGACATAGAGTTTACCCAACAGGAGTTGGATTTTCTTTAAGCGGGAGTAAGGGTTCTGTATCTCTTACAGCTCTAACTCCAAAAGGATTTAAAACAGCCAAAAAGCCTATCTTATTAAGTAAGATTGTTTTTAAAATAAAAAAAGGCATTAAGGGAGTTATTGAAGCAGCCAAAAACCTTGCTACAGGAATAGGCTCTGTTGAGGTTGGCATTGGCATAAAACTTTAAAAATAGATTAAAAAATCCGCACCTTCATTTTTTATGCATGAAAGAACCTTTACTCGATGCAATTGAGGAGCTTGGTTTCACAAGAAATGAGGCAAAGGTTTATCTCTTTTTGTTGAGGTTCGGGAGGGCAAGGGCTTTGAAAATAGCAGAAAAAACAGGCGTATCCTCTTCGAAAGTGTATGATGTTCTTCAGAGGCTTAAATCAAAAGGAGTTGTTGGAGAGCTTGAAGTTGAAGGTGTTAAAGTATTTACAGCCCTTCCACCAGCATTTCTTCTGGATTATATAAGAAACATGAAAAAAGAACTTGATGTTAAGGAGAAGTTGATTGAGAAATACTTACCTCAATTTGAAAAGGTCCAGAAGGAGGAGAAACTTAATGCCAGCGTTCATATAGGAAAAAAAGGGTTTGAGGTCAGTATACAGGTCGCTTATTCAAAATGCCAAAGGTGAAGTTTTAACATATGGTTTGGGAAACTTTGAAGGTATAAATGATTTAATAACATGGATAAATGAGTTTAGAGAGTCCCTGGGAATAAAGGCAAGAATAATATGTAATGAGAGTGACAGAAAGAATTTAAAGTTTTTGGAAAAATACAGGCTTACATCTGTTAAATTTTTACCTGTTAAATCAACATCATTTTATTCATTGGCAGATGATATGCTTGTGATAACAATCCCACATACGGAACCAGTTTCTCTTATTGTGAAAAATAAACACATAGCATTGATGATGAAGCAGGGCTTTGAACTTCAATGGAGCAGGAAGAGTTATGTTCTCACAGGAAAAAAAGGTATTGAAGATTTATGTAAAAAGGTAATTGAAGAGGGCAAGGACCTTTATTTAATTGGAGCAAACGCTGAAATATTTCAGAGATATAAAAAGATGTGGAGAGAATTTGAGGATGAAAGGATAAAAAAAGGTATAAAAAGGTTCCATCTGGCAATAGAGGAAACCAGAAATCTTGCGTTTAACAAAGGAAAGAACATATATGTAAAGTACTTACCAGATGCTATGAAAAGCCCACATGTGATATGGATTTTTGGAAAGTATGTTGCCCATGTCGTTTGGAGAAAGGAAGAAACAGTGTTTTTGATAGAGGACAGCACAGTAGCAACCTCTTATAAAAATTATTTCAGGGCTTTATCAAGTATTGCAAGGGACTAGGAAATTAAATGCAGGGGGTGGGATTCTTGCTTGGTTCAAATCCCGGCAACCTTCGGTTGCCACCCATCTTTTTACACACGGTTGGAATACACGGTTTTTAGGTGCAGGGGGTGGGATTTGAACCCACGAACCCTAATGGGACACGGCCCTCAACCGTGCGCCTTTGACCAGACTTGGCGACCCCTGCTAAATAAACAAAGGCAAGAAAGTATTTAAATTATTTTTTATTAAGCAGTTCAAGCTTTGAACGAAGTATTTTTTTGAATTTCTCCCTGGAGAGAGGTTTTGGCAATCTTATTACCCCTCTCCAGTTGTTCATTCCTCCTTTTGCTTCGAGCTCTTTTATTGTTTCTTTTATTAATTCCATCGCCTCTTTAGAAAATACATTCCCAGCCCTGAAGTGAATAATTTTGCTTTCTCTTACAACAAATACTCCATCATATAGTCCAGTGTTAGCTAATAAATCAGCAATTTCAACAGCCCAGGGGCTGTCATGGAATAAATAGGCAACCAGGTATTTGCCCACCTTTAAGGTTTCAATAGACCTTAGAGAATCTGATATCATCTGCTTCTCTTCAATTGATGGAATTTTCAGAGCGATTTTCTTAACAATAGATAAGTCTCCAATTCCTGCTTTTTTTAACATTTCAGTGAAAGTTTCTAGATGTTCAAGAAGGGTTAGCTTGGGGAGTCCGAAAGCATCAGAGTAAAGACCTGCTGCTAAAAACAAAGCTTCTTTTTTGGTTACTTCTTTCCCAAACAATTTCCATATAACTTCAGTTGTGGAAAGGGCCTCTTTATCTATCAACTCTATCCTTGCATTCAGTTTATCAACGCCGTAATGGTGATCAATCACTGCAAATGGATTCTTTACTAATTCAGGCACGAAGTTTTTTGAGGATGTATCAACAACTATTACAATTCCCCCTGTCTTACCAAGAAAGCCTGATTTTACGATATGGTTGAACATTGCAGGAGAAGAAGTCTCAGATAAAGAACTTATGTAAATCCCTACATCAACACCCCTTCTTTTAAGGATGTTTGCCATTACATAGGCAGAGGCAAGAGCATCAACATCTGCCATCAGATGAGGGACAATTAGCGCTTTTCTTTTCCTGGCTACCTCAACCATAAACCTTCTGGCATTTTCATAGAGGGGGTACATCCCTCGCCTTGTGCTTGGAAGGGTTTTTAATAATATCTATCTAACTTAATTAGTCTGATTTGCTTAAGGTGATAATATGAGCTCAATCGATGAAGTTATTGAAATGATTGACAATGTAATTGCGGATGTGATGGTTCCAAAGAATGTGAAGGCGGCATTAGAAGAGGCAAAGAAGGTTATTAAAGATGAGTCAAAAGATATGAGTTTAAGAGTTTCATCAGCAGTCTATTTAATAGAGAAGGTAAGCGATGAGCCCAACTTAATGCCTCATACAAGAATGGATATCTGGAATATTCTCTCAGCACTTGAGTCCTTAGGTGAAAACAAGAAGGAATAATTATGAGGTCTAAGTTAAGTTTAGAGGCACATGAATTTCTGCTTTCCTTAGATGATGAGAGAAGACAGTATGTCAAAAAAAGAATTGAAAATATTGAGGGTATTATCTCAAAGGAGCAAATAGAGGATATCTTGAAAGCATTCGAGGAAAAGGTAAAGGTTACCGTTAAGAGACCATCCGAGTTCAGACCTGTTGCCAAAGACTTTGAGCCTAAAATAAGTATAGATTCAAAGAGAGATGTTACAGGAAAGAGTAGAACGAGGTCAAGCATAGATGATTTTGTGAAGCACTTCAGGAACAGATTTGAGAGAATATCAAGGCTTTTTCCTTACACCAACAATAATTACACAACTGTACATGTCGAGGATATAAACAAATCAACATATCAAGGAGAAAATGTCAGAGTTATATGCATGGTTTATGACAAAGTGAAAACAAAGAAGGGAAACATAATGCTTTACATTGAAGATCTGACAGGCATGGGAAAAGCTATAGTTTCAAAAACAAGCAGTATATTCAACCAGGTGGATGAAGAGATAATTCATGATGATATAATCGCTCTTTATGGCACAGTAAGAAACTCATTTTTGATTGTGGATAGTTTTGAATTCCCATTAGCTAGAAAATCTCAACCTGAGCTGGACGAAAGCAGAGATTTAGCAATTGCGTACATCTCAGATACTCATGTTGGAAGCAGGTACTTTATAAAGGAGGCTTTTGCAAAGTTTATAAAGTGGCTTAATGGAGGCATAAAACAGCAAAGGGAACTCGCAGGCATGGTTAAGTATGTTGTTGTTGCAGGAGACATAGTTGATGGAATTGGTATTTATCCAGGTCAGGAAAAGGAACTGGTAGTGAAGGATGTGTACAAGCAATATGAATTGTTTGAAAGTTATGTAGAGCAAATTCCTGATTACATAGAAGTTCTGGTAATCCCGGGAAATCACGATGCAGTCAGGAGAGGGGAGCCAAGCCCTGCTATAAGCAGAGATATGATAAAGTCTGATAGAATAATACTGGGTGGGAATCCAACATTTGCGGAAATAGAGGGGTTGAGACACCTCATTTATCATGGAACATCCATGGATTCAATAATAAGTGCAATACCAAAGCTGAGTTATGAGCATCCAGAGGAAGCAATGGCCGAGATGTTAAAGAGAAGGCATTTATCAACAATCTATGGTTCAAATCCTATTGTGCCGGAGGTTGTTGATTACATGGTTATAGATACATTGCCTGATGTATTTCATGCAGGCCATGTTCACAAGAATGGATACAAATTGTTCAGGGGAACATTGGTCTTAAATACAGGGACATTTCAGGAAAGAACTCCCTACCAGATAAAGATGGGCCATATCCCAACTCCTGGTGAAGTTTATGTGTATAGGCCAGTAAAGAAGAAATTGAACAGTGTGAGGTTCTATGAGGGTTAGAGAATACTTTGATGGGTTGATGAGCAGAACAATGGAAGCGTTTGCTATTGCTAAAAGGGCAAGGAAGAAGGGCTTTGACCCCAGTGAAGATGTTGAGGTAGCAATAGCAAAAGACATAGGGGAGAGGGTTGAGGGCTTACTGGGAATAAGAGGAATAAAAGAAGAAATATCCAGAATGGAGAAGAGGGGTATTGAAAGAGATAGAATTGCTTTTGAGATTGCGAAAAAGATTGCAAGAGGGGAATTATTGAAAGGAAGTCTGGAAGAAAGGGTTGATAAAAGTATAAGGGTTGGTGTTGCAATTTTAACAGAAGGGGTGCTTGTGGCTCCCACAGAAGGCATCGCATCTATAAAGATAGATAAAAAAGGCAAGTACCTCTCTGTTTATTATGCAGGACCTATAAGAAGTGCAGGGGGTACTGCCGCTGCATTGAGTGTTTTGTTAGCAGATGTTGTTAGAAGAGAGGTGGGATTAAATCCATTTAAACCATCTGAAAAAGAAGTTGATAGAATTGTTGAAGAGATAAATATTTATGATGCAAGAGCAGCAAGGTTGCAGTATAAACCTCCTGAGGAGCATGTTAGAATAATATATGAAAATCTACCTGTTGATGTCAATGGAGAGCCGACTGAGGATATAGAGGTAGAGGTAAATAGAAACCTTCCAAGAATTCCAACAAATAAGTTGAGAGGGGGAATCCCATTAGTGCTTTGTGAAGGTATTGCTCAAAAAGCCTCTAAACTCATAAAGTATGTAAAAAAGTTCAATGTGGAAGGTTGGGACTGGCTCAACAAAGTTATAAAGGTAAAGAAGACAGAAGAGAAGGTTGACATAAAACCAGATGACAGGTATTTAGAGGGCATGGTTGCTGGCAGGCCTGTCTTCTCTTATCCTTCAGAAAAAGGAGGTTTTAGACTTAGGTATGGTAGAAGTTTTAACAACTCGATAATGGCCAAAAATGTGCATCCAGCAACAATGGTTTTACTTGACAGTTTTATTGCATTTGGAACCCATGTGAAGGTTGAAAGGCCCGGAAAAGGAGCCGTGTTAACAGGAAATGAAAACATTGAGCCACCTGTGGTTAAGTTAAAGGATGGGAGTGTTGTAAAAGTCAGAAGTGTTGAAGAAGCAGAGAAGATAAAACAAGATGTTGAGGAAATACTTTTTTTAGGAGATATATTAACGACATATGGTGATTTCAGGAAAAGCAATCATCCTCTTGTGCCAGCAGGGTATTGCCACGAGTGGTGGTTGTTGGAGGCAAAGAAGTTTGGACTAAACGCTAAACCTCCTATTGAAGAGATGATTGATTGGGCTAAGAAAGGAGTGCCTTTACATCCTGATTACATATTCTTCTGGAAGGATATAACCACATCTCAGCTTTCCTCACTCATTTCTTATCTTGAATCTGGTAAAATTCAAGAAAATTACATTGAGCTACCTATGCATCCAGCAAAAAGAGTTCTTGAGATGCTTCTAGTTGAACATAAGGTCAGGGGCAATAAAGTTATTATTGAAGGTGATACAGCAAAAGCCTTACTCATCAACCTTGGTTATGATGGAACATTTAACAGGATAAAAGAGGTTATGAAAGAAGGAGGGTCAACTCTTTCAATAGTGAATAAGGCATCTGGTTATATAATAAGGGATAAGGTTGGCACATACATAGGGGTTAGAATGGGTAGGCCAGAGAAAGCCAAAGAAAGAGCAATGAAAGGGTCTCCAAATGTCCTTTTCCCAACCGGAAGGACAATGAGAAGTTTGACTAAACTTTATTCAATACTCAAAGAAAGAGAGAAACAACCGTTTGTAATACTTGATGTTGCCAGATACAGATGCTTGAAATGCAAATCCTATACTCCTTATCCAAGGTGCCATATTTGCGGAGGTAAAGCAGTACCTGTAAAGAAGTGTATCGTGTGTGGAAAGGAGACAACTCTGGATGTGCATTGTGGAAAACCAACTGTGACCCATGGAGAGATGAAGATAAATTTTGTGAAGCTTTACGATGATGTCAGGCAAAAGCTGTCTTTTTCACCCTCCAATGAGATAAAAGGTGTTGAGGGATTGATGAGTAGGGATAAAATTCCTGAAATGCTTGAAAAAGGATTCTTGAGGGCAAAGTACGGCCTTACTGTATTCAGAGATGGAACTGTAAGGTTTGATGCAACCGATGTACCTTTAACTCATTTCATACCGAAGGATATAGGTGTTAGCGTTAAGAAGCTGAGAGAGTTAGGTTATGATGTTGATGCATTTGGCAATGAATTGAAAGATGAAAACCAGATAGTTGCATTAAAGCATCAAGACATTATCATATCTGAGAGAGCAGCAAACTACTTTGTAAAGGTGGCAAACTTCATTGATGATGAGCTTGTAAGCATATATGGATTGGAACCATTCTACAATGTAAAAACAAAAGAGGACCTGATAGGACATTTAGTAATAGGATTGGCTCCTCATATTTCAACAGGTGTTGTGGGCAGAATTATTGGATTTACGAAAGCGAATGTAGGTTATGCTCATCCTTACTTTCACACAGCAAAAAGAAGAAATGCTGATGGAGATGAAGATAGTATAATGCTTCTAATGGATGCTTTGCTCAACTTCTCAAAGTCCTACTTAGCTTCAACAAGAGGAGGCACGATGGATGCACCCATTGTTTTAACAGTTAATATTGACCCAAAGGAAGTTGATGATGAAGTGCATGAAGTAGAGATAGAACCTTATGACCTTGATTTTTACAATGCAACTCTTGAATTTAAAATGCCAAATGAAGTGAATATAAAGGTTATTGGAGATGTATTAGATAGTGAAGATGTGTTTAAACCTTTCTTGCTCACTCATCCCTCTTCATCAATACATAAAGGTCCTTTAAGAACGAAGTATGTAACATTAAAAAGCATACCCGAAAAAGTTAGAGCAGAGATTGCAGTTATGGATAAGATAAGGGCCGTGAATATGAGAGATGCCGTTTCAAGGATGATTTTAAGCCACTTCATTCCTGACATTTACGGCAACCTGAGGCGTTTCTCAAGACAGAGTTTTAGATGTAAGAAATGCAACACCATACACAGAAGAGTTCCCCTTACAGGAAAGTGCATTAAGTGCGGAGGAGAGTTAATCTTAACGATTCATAGAGGAGGCATCGAAAAATACATTGATATTTCTCTTGAACTTACTGAAAAGTACGGATTGCCTGACTACTTAAAGCAAAGATTAAAACTTGTAAAGAAAGAGATAGAAAGTATGTTTGAGGATGACCACACAAAGCAGAAAGCATTGCTCTCATTCCTGTAGGACCTTAACCTTCTTTCCAACAAATATTTCTCTTTCAAACCTTACTCCATACCTGCTTAGGTATTGTGCTGGTTCAATAGCCAGGACAGAATTTTTTACTTTATCATTTGAGTTGGGAGCAAGTGAAGGTTTTTCATGAACTTCTAATCCAACACCATGACCAATTAAATGAGGCATTGGTTTTAACTTCAAGCTTTTAAATACCTCTTTGTAAATTTTATCAATATCCTTCCCTTTCATGCTTGAATCAATTCTATCCACTATTTCATAAAATGCTTCCTTCACTTTGTTGTAAATTTTTTCAATTGAATTCTTTTTCAAGAATATCATTTCTGTTACATCGCTTGCATAACCTTTGACTTTAACTCCATAATCAATAAGGACATGGCCATTTATCTTTTTGTTTGAAGCCCTGTAATGGGGAAATTTACTTGTGCCGTGTGTTGCCACTATTGGATGAAATGCAGGTTCCAATCCTCTTTCATACGTTTCAATCAGCAATTGTTTTTCAACATCTTTTTCACTCATTCCTTCTTTTGCATCAATTGAGTGAATTATATCCAGTGTTTCTCTTACCCCCTTTTTAATTAATGACACTTCAAACCTATTTTTATTAGCTCTTTTTTCAAGCAACTCCTTAGATATATCAATTGTTTTTCCATACTTCTCAATTTCCTTAATTATTTTTGCACTGATGTTTTGATAATTTAATCCAACAAGTTTTTTATGAACGAGTCTTTTTATAGTCTCTTTTTCCCACAGCCTTACATTCCTGAATAGTTTTTTTGCAACTTCATAGTTCATCTTTACTACAAACACATCTATTCTTTTTTTACGCTTAACTAAAAAAGCCCCATCAATATTTTTCTTAGTGATGTAAAAAAAGTTAGGGTCATCCGAGAATATTATATCAATCCTTTGCTTCTTCAATGCCTTTTTTGAATCCATTTAATCTCCATTATTAGGTTCGCACAAAAATGTTTTTAAATCAACTTTTCAATAATCATCTGTGCTTAAATACATAAAACTGATTAACTGGACATCTCATGCTCTAACTCAATTGGAGTTTGCAAAGGGAGTTAATCTATTTGTAGGTGTTATGGGTTCTGGCAAAACGAGTGTGCTTGAGGCAATATCTTATGCTTTATTTGGAGATTTTCCTGAGGGAGTAAGAAAAAGGAAGTTAAAGGATATAATAAGGCATAATTCTCAGAAG
The DNA here is from genome assembly GCA_027024255.1 of Microcaldota archaeon. GTDB lineage: Archaea > Micrarchaeota > Micrarchaeia > Anstonellales > J096 > JALVSQ01. The sequence goes on along the minus strand of JALVSQ010000011.1, from coordinate 9,662 downwards.
GCAGAGGTTGAGCTTCTATTTGAGTTTAAGGGCAATGAATATGTCGTTAGAAGAACGATAAAGCCAAAAAATACAGATGCTGTTCTTCTTGTGAATGGTAAGATAGCTGAAAGGGGAACTAAACGAGTCAGTGAATTTATTGAAAGAATACTCAATGTTAATTATCAAACATTCAGCAGGATAGTGTTTGCTCCTCAAAATGAACTTGACAACTTACTGCTGTTAAGCCCTGCTGAGAGGAAAAGAACTATGGATAAGCTTATGGGTATATATGATATGCAAATGGTCGGAGAAAAAGCTCAATCACTTGTAAGGAAGTTGAAGCATATAGAAGCAACTTTAACCTCATCAATTGATGAAGAGGAGTTAGAAAAAAAGAAAAAAAAGTTTGAGGAATTAAGCAAAAAAGAGGGAGAGATTAAAAAAGCATTAAAACAGTTAAGTGAAGAGCTTGAGGTTCTGAATAAAAGACTTGAGGAGATAAATACCAGGTACGAAATATTAAGGAAACAGAAAGAAGAATATGATGTTTTAAGGAGAGAAGAGGCTAAGATTTTAGGTATTTTATCAAATCTTTCAGATGTTGAGGAAGTAAGTAAGGAAGATTTGCACAGCCTGGAAGAGGAATTAAACGAAGTAAGAGTAGAGAGGGACAAGAAAGAAGAGGAGATAAAAAAGCTGGAAAAGGAGCGTAGAGAAATAGAAGCGAAAATAAGAGTGGTTAATGAGAACATTAGAAGGAAGAATAAACTTCTTCAAGAACTTCAGAGGTTGAAAGATAGTATTAAGGAACTTCCTGATATTGAGAGCTTTGAGAAAGAGTTAGATTTGTTGAACGAAAAATTGGTAAGTTTCAACTCTAAACATAAAAGAGCAGAGGAAAGCTTGGAAGAACTCAAGAAAGCGGGAGCAAGGTGTCCTGTTTGTCTTTCTCCTTTGACTGAGGAAAGGAAGAATGGATTGATTGAGGATTGGTTGTTAAAGAAGGAAGAGGCGGAGAAGGCTATTAAGCAAATAAATCAAAAAATAAAAGATTTGAAGGAAAGAGTGAGAGAGTTGAGGCTGGAAGAAAAGAAGCAGATTTCTGTAAGGAGTAGGCTTCAACTAATAGAGAAGGAAATTGAAAAAATAAAGCTTGAAGATATAAATGAATTGATGAAGAAAAGAGAGGCCATTGAAGAAAGATTAAAAGATATTAGGGAAGGGTTGAGAAAACTTGAAGAAAAATTCAATAGAATAAATCTTCAACTATACTCTAAAAGAAAAGAATTAGATATGTATGTGAAGAAGAAAAAGGCAGAAGGAAGATTAAGTGTTGTGAGGGAGCAACTGAAAAGACTGGAGTTTAATGAGGAAGAATTTGACAAAGTACTCAAAATCAAAGGGGAGATTGATGTTAAACTTTCATCTTTAAAAGAAAGAATAAACAGCATGAACAAAGAGCTTCGTTTGCTCAGCTCAATGAAAGGAGATATAGAGAATGAAATAAAGACGGTAGAGGTACAAATCAAGAAGTTGAATAAAATAAAGACTTTAAAGCAGGATTTGGTTGTTTTCAGCGATGTTGTGAATGAGCTCCAGTACATCATTAGAAATGAACTTTTAGAAGCGTTAAATAAACTGCTTCCAGAGATATGGAATGCAATTTATCCTTATGCTGATTACAAATCCATAAGAATTGAAGCAACAAAAGACACTTATAAATTTTATGCTTATTTGAATTCCAGATGGGTTGATTTATCCAGCTATGCGAGCGGTGGAGAAAGAATGGCCTTTGCAATAGCTTTGAGGATAGCATTAACATCCCTGCTTGTTCCAGACCTTGGCCTGTTAATTCTTGATGAGCCAACCCACAATTTAGATGAAAATGCTATAAACAAGTTAATCTCATTAATAGAAGAGAAACTCCCATTGTTAATAGAGCAAACATTCATAATAACTCATGATGAAAGGCTGAAATCACCCCTTGCTTCAACTCTTTATTTATTCAAAAGAAAGAAAGAAGGGAATGATCCTACTGTTGTTGAAAAGCTTAATAATAGATAGGATATTTACCTTCAATTATTTCGTAAGTTATGCTTTCAATGTTTTCCAACTCTTTCTCTACAATATACTTTGCTTTGTTTTTATAATCCTCTTTACCTGGCTTTACAAGTTCGACAAAGGCAACTTTTGGTTCATTTATTGGCTTGCCTATTTGACTTAGTAAAGTAACGCTTATATCTTCGACATCTCCTTCCAGCTCTCTATATATCAAATCGGCAATTTTGAAGCTTAAAACAGAGTAAATCTTCCCAACATGGTTTACAGGGTTTTTACCTGCTGCTGCTTCCAGGGTCATCAGCCTGAAAGGAGTTATCAATCCATTGCTCCTATTTCCTCTTCCAACGGAACCGTCATCTCCTGCCTCTGCTGATGTGCCTGTTAATGTTATATAAACAGAGTTTCTCTCATAACTATCTGCTGTATTTATATCTATATTAACTTCCATGTTGGTGTACTTTTTTACTTCTTTTTTTACATCCTTCTCAACAGTTTCCTTAAACTTAAAGTAATCATCAACTGAGTTGATGTACTTTGATATGAAAGCAAGGGCAATGGTTATGTTAATTTTTTCTCCATTCCTTGAAACCATAACTTTTATATCCTCACCAACATAAGGATGAGTCTTTTTATACTCTTTGCTGTTCAGAAACTTCTCTATGTTTAAGGCAAGATTTTCAGCATCTGTGTAAGGTGCATAGCCAACACCAAAACTTGTGTCGTTGGCCTCTGGCACCCCTTCTCTTAAAAATAAATCCACTAAATCCTTGCTCCCAGGCCTTATCTTTGAGTTAATTTCAACATGTTCTTCAATGTTTAAATGGGGTATATTGTTTTTTAAGTACTCCTTTGCTGTTTCAATGGCAATCCTGTTAACATCTATTCTTTTTCCATTGACTTCATCAGTTGCTCTGCCAACAAGCAAAATGTAGATGGGCTTTTCCATTTTGCCTCCTCCAAACTCCACAAACGTTTTGCCTCCTACGATGACTCCTTTATCTACATTGTGATGCATTATTTTACCAAATTCGTCAAGATAAATATGGCTTAGCTTTCTGCTTATAAATTCCATTATTCCATCTATAAGCGTATCAGGATGACCTAATCCTTTTCTTTCCACAACTTCAACATCTAATTTTCCGGGTGGTGTGTAGTTCCCTTCTGAAACCACTATATTTTTCATTTACTTCACCTCCACTCTTAGCCTTTTACCTATCTCAATTTTCTTTTCACAAATTATTTCAACAACAAACTTATGTTTTGTTTTTTCTGGAATTAGGCATATGCATGAAAAACCTTTTAAATATCCCTTTTTCCAGTGCAATACTAAGTTGTCTTTAATCAATAGATTAGCTCTTAACTTGAACTTCAGGAAATCCTCTTTGCTTAATTTAAGATTTATTGTGTAAGGGTAGAATTCTTTCCCTATTAGCGTGTGAATGACCGAGTAATATTTTTTAATGAAAGCATTGGAAATATTAAGCCCCCTAACTACTTTTCCTGTCACTATCATTTTTACAGGATGCTTATCTCCTTGGATGGAGGGTCATAGTCAAGTATCTCTGCATATTGCCCCCATTGAATAATCTTCTTTAACTCACTTCGTGCATCTCTACCGCTCATTTCCCTTTTAAGCATCTCGAGCAATTCCTCCTCACTTATTTTGCCTCCTTTGTTCAGGATAATTTTGAAGAGTTTCTTAAATATCGGTAGCTCTCCTATGTACTCTGAAAGCTTTTCTTTCCTCTCTTCTGGGTCAAGTGAAAGAAGCTTTTTACCTCTCTCAGTAAGAGATATGTAATGCTTCCTTATTACAGCTAATCCAAGCATCACAGCAGCATCAATTGCAGGCAATAGTTCATCAAAAGGAATGCCTGTTGCTCTCTGTAAATCATCAGCACCCATCTTATCTCCATTATCATGAATAACTTCAAGCATACCTACAACCTCTGTTATGTTCACATCAGGCAACCATTCCATACCATCACCTCAACATTATTTCATATATTCTATCAACATACTTATTGAAGCTCCTTGATTTTATATTTCTGGGTCTTTTCAATGAAATATTTATCACTTCCTTTACCATTCCCGGTTTTCCATCCAGTATTATTACTTTATCTGATAGGTAAACAGCATCCTCAACGCTGTGAGTTGTAAATACAGTTCCTTCTGTTGGATAATCGTCATCCTCAGTTATTTTAACCAGCTCGTCTTTTAATGCCTGGGCTGATAAAGCATCAATGTTTGAGAAAGGTTCATCCAGGAGAAGTATTACAGGTTCTACGGATAAAGCCCTTGCAAAACTTGCTTTCTTCTTTAAACCTTTTGGCAATTCTACAGGATAACTATCCTCATAACCTGAAAGTCCAACTAAATCAAGATAAAACTTGGCTCTTGCAATCTTCTCTCTTTCATCTAGATGCAGGTGGTCAAGAGCAAGCATTATATTCTCATACACAGTCAACCAGGGAACAAGAGCAGGATCCTCAAACACAAGCGAGATTAAATCCCTTTCAGGATCCTTTGGTTGGAGAAATTGGATCGAACCTTCTGTCAGAGTTTCGAGGCCGGCAAGCATTCTCAACAAAGTTGTTTTTCCAACACCTGAAGGGCCGAGCACACTGACGATTTCATCTTCTTTTAGCTCAAATGATATGTGCTTAAGTACCCAGACTGAGTCAAATGCTTTGCCTAAATTATTAACTTTCATAATTGTGTCCATCCTGCTCCCTTCCTTTTTCCTGCTTTCTTTAATAAAGGTCTCCACACAAAAATATTTATTAACGGAACTGTTATTCCCACACTCAAAGCAGTTAGATAAACAAGGCCAAGATTTCCTTCCTTTAATCCATAGCTCATGAGTGAGCCAATTCCGTTTACAGAGGCGATATTTTCACTTGTAGGGATGTACTCTGCCACTATTACTGCATTCCATCCACCACCAACAGCAGACATCATGCCTACTATAAGCAACGGGAGAACAACAGGTAAAACTATCTTTTTCAAGAATTTTCTTTCAGGTATTCTAAACAAAACCTTTAAGTCATAGAATTCCTTCGGTATTGTTTTTAACCCCCCATAAACATTGAAAAGGATGTACCACTGCATACCTGTCATTAAGAAAATAAGAACAACTATTTCAAGTGGGAAGGCATTTATTAAAAGAATAACAACAACAGGAAACAGAGCAGTTACAGGGATGGCAGCAACAACCTCGAATATGGGTAGCAATATATTTTCAAGAGTTTTTGATTTTGTCATTAAGTAAACAACAGGTAACGTCCATGCAAGAGAGAGGAGTAAGGCAATTAATATTCTTAAAAATGAGAATAGGAAAGCAACTGCAACATCAAATACTTCATTTCCGACATCCTTTACAATTTCAATACTCACTTCAATAAACCATAAGCTGAATATAAGGAATGAGACAAGTAAAATAGCCTTGATACCTCCTATTAATTGTATTGCAAATCCTTCAATGTCCTCAACATACTTCATAAGCATTCTTTTTATTAACTTAACGAAAGATGAGTACATTGTTGAAATAAGATTTAAGATAAATGTGCTGCTTTTTTTGAATCCCAATCTTGAAGCAATGAACATGTAAATGTTGAATTCCTTCTTTTTTACATAAAACTGGTCAAGAATTGTTATTAAAGGTCTCCAGATTAACTGGTTCATTGCAACTATCAACAGCGTTACAGCTGCAATGCCCATAAACACAACATTCAGATTTCCTTTACTTGCGTTTTCCATGAGAAAAGAACCTATGCCCCTTAATTTGTATTCTTCGCTTCCTATGCTTATTATTTCAGTTGCTATTAAAAAGTACCAGCCATTTGCCCATGATACCATAGAATTCGGGATTACACTCCTCAAAGAGTTAGGCACATATATCATGAAAAACCTGTTGATTGCGTCTAACTTGAACATTTTAATTATTTCTTTGAGTGAGGAGGGCAGAGAGAGCATACTTTCATAGACAGCAAATATGAGGTTCCAGACCATGCTTGTAACTATCAAAAATATAACTGCTATTTCAGGGCCAAGGCCATAGGGCACCATTCTTATAATCAGGTAAAGGGCAATTGGAAAAAATGTTAAAATAGGCACAGATTGAAGAACATCTACAAAAGGCATGAATATTTTCTCCATTATTTTATCCTTAGCTAAGATATAACCAAGAGAATAAGCAATTCCCAATGAAATTATATATGCAATGAGCATTCTTAAAAATGAGAGTAAAAGCTCGGTAAGCATGTGTCTATATCTCACTCATTCTTTTTAAAGTTTCTTCATCAATTTCCTCAAGCAACCAGGTGAACCCATATGGCTCTAATCTAACGCTGCTTACTTCCTTTAATTTAAATACATCGAAACCTTCAACATCAATATTAACTGGCTTTTCTGAAAAATTATGGAGGGAGAGAAATTTCCCTCTTTTTATTTTAAGGACGGGCTTTTCCCAGGTTGCTTTAACTTCTTTTTTTGGATTCAGGTCTTTTATGAATTTTCTCTTAAACAGCATTTCAAAGAGCTTCCTTATAGCTTTTTTCCTCTCTCCATAAATCGAGTAGATTTCATCAAACGTGAAGTGAGCCCTGTTTATAGACCTGGGCCTCTTTGTCTTTTTGTAAAGTGAATAATCATTCTCAGCTATTAGCACGCTCTCACTGTAAAGGAAGGGCACCCCTGGAATGGACATCATTATAGAATGAAGGTTTAGGAACTTGTTGTAATCCCATTCAGCATTATCCTTTATAGCACTGAATAATGTTGAATTCACCTCATACACTTCCTTACCTATTGGTGTGGTTCTGTATGTAAATAAAGCTCCTCTTTTTTTAGCCTCATTTACTATTAACTCTATTTGACTTTCTTTAAGGATCTCTTTTGCAGGTACAAGTCCAATACCATCATGAGATGCAATAAAGTTGGCGAAAATACCTTTGCTTAGTGTTGAATTAAGGGAGTTTATCCATGAAGCCAGTACATCACAATCCTTGCTGTATACAGAGTAAAGGAGTAAAGGAGGTAATGTAAAGTTGTAAACCATATCTGCTCCAAAATCAAAGTAGCTGATATTTTCTTTATGAGGAACGTTCGTTTCAGTTATTATGTAAATGTCATTACTTATTTGCTTCAATACTGATTTGAACAGCTTTACCAGTAACTTTGCCTCTCTTAAATTTACGCAACTTGTATTCTTCTTTTTCCAGGTGTAGGCAATGGCATCCAGCCTTAGTATTGTAGCGTTATTTTTAACATAAAACAGCATTGTATCAATCATACTTGCCAGAACCTTTGGCTCTTTGTAGTTTAGGTCAACCTGATCTTTACTGAAAGTAGTCCAGACATTTACAACTTCTCCATTTGCTTTCTGAAAAGGATGAAAGAGAGGTGTTGCCCTTGGCCTGAATACTCTCCCCCACCCTTCTTTCCCGTCTACTATGTAAAAGTTTTTGTAGTAAGGGTCTCCCTCTAAAAACTTCTTAAACCACACATGGCTTGCAGATGTATGATTTACTGCTAAATCAACCATTAACCTATAATGCTTTCCTATTTCCCTGATGTCTTTCCAGGAACCTAAATCATCCCTAACTTTCCTGAAATCAGTTATTGCAAACCCATCATCTGAACTATAAGGAAAAAAGGGAAGTATATGCACACCTGTAAACACCATAATTTCATCTAAAAACTCTTTAAGCACATTCAGGGGCTTTTTGATTCCATTGAGCTGGTCAGGATAAACAATTAAAATAGCATCCTTTTCATTAAAGTATCCAAATTTTGGAGGATTTATGCTGTATTTAGCTATTACATTATTGATTAAGGAGGAGACCTCTTCATATCTATCAGGGTATAGCTCTTTTAAGATATCCAGCATCTTCTCTTTTCTCCTATTAAAACATTTTTAAACATAGCGGGGGGTGGATTTGAACCACCGATCTCCGGGTTATGAGCCCGGCGGGCACTCCAAGCTACCCTACCCCGCTTCAATATAGATTGCATTCGAAGGCTTTTTAAATGTAATCCGGCTGACCAAGCATAAGTGTTTTTAATCTTTTCTCTGTATTTAAGAGTAGGAAGGGCCCGTAGCTCAGTCGGTTAGAGCGACGGTCTTATATGACCCGCTCTAGCACACAGGTTTTCCTAAGGGTCTAGGAAAGCCGTAGGTCGGGGGTTCGAATCCCTCCGGGCCCATCAATTTCTTATTTTGTTATTTTTCACATCTGCTAACCACTTTGGATTTATTGAGATGCCGAACCATCCCTGCCTGCCCTCTTTGAGTTTTTTAAGAATGTTTAGCTCTATCATTTTCATAAATAACTGCTCTACCTCACTTCTGCTAAGTTTAGTTGCTTTTGTTATGTCAGAGGCAATCGTTTCATGGCTCAAATAAACCCAACCTATTCTTCTCTTTGCATTGAGAATTCTGACTGTATGTACAGCAGCAAGTAAAAGCTCTCCTTTAAAGTGTTTTGAAAGTTCTTTTTTTACACCATCTATAAAAGTTATTTCATGCCTTTTAGACAATCTGGGTTTTTTGCTTAACTTTGCTAATGATTGCCATGCAACAGGGTGATTTTTTACATACTCAAATATTTTCAGCTCATCCTCATCGAGTTCCTTACCTTCACTTACTTTGTTTATGAAATCAATTACTGCCTTCTGCTTTTGAAAGTGAAGAATAAGAGGAACAACAACATTGCCTATTGCATTATTTACCTCTCCATTGGAGAGACCTGATTCTTTCAGTTCTTTTTTTATTGCCTCTAAGGTTCTATCAAACTTCCTTTTTATGCTTTCAATCTTCAACTTTGCCTTTTCTTTTTTTGTTTCAACAGGGCCCCTTACACTTAAAGCATATTCCTCAATTTTTTTAGCTAAAATAGCCACAGCAATCTCTTTATAACTCCCTCTAAACACCTCTCTTATAGTATTCCTTATGAAAGAGGATATGTGAATTTCTTTCTCCTGAATTTTCTTGCTATCTTCATTATTACTTTTAATTTCCTCTTTCTTCTCTTTTTTTACCTCCTGTTTTTTGATTTCAATTATTTTGCCTTCTTTATTCTCTTCAACCTTAAAATCAATTGAGGATAATTTTGAGCTTATAATGTTTAAGCCATACAGTTCAGGAGGAATACCTATGTTTGCATATGAAGCTTCTCCAAGTTCTTCTGCAAACACAATTCTGGTTGAGTCTCTTAGAATCCTTCTATTCAATGAATCAAGCGTTGTTATGGTTGTTAGCTCTCTTACCAGCTCAACTTTTAATTTATTACTCTCATCTATAATTCTTTTAACATTCTCTTCACTTAATTCTACAGCTTGAGATATGTAAATGACTAAACCTATCATTCCTATTTTTACTTCCTTTAATTCCTCAATCATTCTTTTTAATCCACTTATCTTTCCGGCAGTCTCAACAAGCCCGGATAATTCAACAAGCTTTTCATACAACTCTTTATTGTATATCTCTGGTTTAACTTCTGATGTTTCAATAAAACCAAAACCCAGGAGTTTAGGCCTCTTTAAAACAGCAGTTTTTGAAAGGTCTATGGTTGATGGAAAAAAGATATAGCTATAAAGGACTGGTAAAAACTCATCGA
>JALVSQ010000010.1 GCA_027024255.1 Microcaldota archaeon | reverse complement strand
GTATATTTATATCCTAAAATCCCGAAAAAGTTATAACTAGGTTGTCATGAAACAGGCTTAATCTTGAAGGCTTTGAATATTTCTTTCTGGCGTTTGGATGTTTCAGTGATAATTGTTTTCTTTCTACCAAATTGAATTTTCTTGATCTTCCTTAATTCAAATAATACTTCCGGGATCGATAAAGATTTATTCAATCCGCTTTCTCTTAAGACCCTTGTCATGTATGAGTAAATAATGAGTGCAAGGAACTCAATAAACAGCAGACCTTCCAAAGCTGATTGGGAATGAACACGAAGCCGCTTCAAATCTAAATTATGCTTTAAGGAGTCAAAGGATTTTTCAACACCATCTTTTTCTCTGTAGAGCTGCAATACCTCAGGACCATTTAGATCGGTGTTGGTAATAAGCACAAACATCCCCATTCGTGACAATGCATTATCTATTTCAGCATCGTTCCGAACCAGGATATATTTTGATCCCTCTTTCTTAAGACCGAAATACTCAAGGAGAGAGGGCTCATTCTCAATAAAGAAATTATTGAAATCTTTCTTCCGCTTATATTTCTGATTACCTACATACTGCTCGCATTCAAGGATAGTTTTTAGAAATTTATTCCGCTGCTCTACCTGCTTTTTTTCATTCAGGTAAACATATGCGTGGTATTCTGTTCCTGCAACTGTAAGAGAATCTTCTACGCAATAATTAACCTGCTTGTTATAGGTAAAGGCGTATTTAGATGACCGAATAATAAACTTGTGTTTGTCAACGATCTCTTTTTCATTGTTAGTTCTTACTGGTAAAGGAATTATATGCTTAATACCTGCCATTTTTCCTAAATTTGATGAACTATAAAACCCTTTGTCCAGAACAAATGTTGTTTTATCAAGTGTCAGCACTCCAAGCCTTGTTATTGTATTTGTAAGTGTTGAGACATCATGTATGCTCCCAGGATAGAGTGAATAAAAAAGTGGTAAATCTACGGGACGTCCATAAATAACCCCAAGGTTTACCTGCGCAAGAGATTCTTTATCTCTGTTGTATCCCCATTCTACAAAGTCTATTTCTCTGCTGTAAGAAGAAAAAGAAGTAATATCAAAGACAATAAAATTATTTGCATCTTTTTGATGATTCGTCCAGGACTTAAAGAATTTGAAAATTGATTCTTTGTCTGTTGAAAGTTTCTTCAAAAGGAAACTAATTTTCTGAGAAGATAATTCCGGTTTATGTTTTAACTCTACATTGTCAAGCCAGCTGTTACAAAGATAAAAGGGCTTTCCTTCGATTGTTTTGAAATAGGCAAGAGTTAATAGTTCTTGCCAAAGGTCAGGAAAAGCATTTTTAAGTTCATCGGTTAAACCAATCCCTTTTGTTATGGACTGTAGTAAGTAGGTATGCCCGCAATCCCAGGCCCCATAGGTTCTTTCATTCTTAATGATATTTCCTGTTTCTGGATCTTTTTTTCCAATGTAGGTACGCCTTTGACGTGACTGTTTTTTATCTTTATCCCAGTAGCTTTCAACCTGATAGAGATAAACATGATTTTTAACCTTCTGTTCGATCACATATGACATGGTTATAATTATACCATAAATCAAACATGCGTCAAGGGCAATTTGACAATTATTTCCTTATATATAAGATATTTACTTCTATAACGATTTCCTCGTTACTAACTTTTTCGGGATTTTAGGATAGGCAATTGCATACACCGGTCCAAAGCGGACACCCATTCTGGAAATAAACGGACAGTAATTCCGGAGCAAAGCGGACAGCTATTCCGGAAATAAGCGGACACTTTTAGAGGGTGCTCCGGAATAATTTTCAAGAAGAAAATCCTCAAAAATATTACACTCCCTGAAACCAAACATCAGGGAGATTCTAATGGCAAGAAAGAGGATAATCGTGAAGAAAATCAAAGAAATATTAAAACATAACTGCAGAGAAAATTTAAGCATAAGGCAAATAGCAAAATTAACCGGCATTTCCAAGACAGTGGTGAGTGATTACCTTTCTACATTTAAAAAAACAGGTATCGACTGCAAA
>JALVSQ010000009.1:5572-6575 GCA_027024255.1 Microcaldota archaeon | reverse complement strand
GAAAATGGCTGTGTGCATCTACTATCATGAATTACTCTTTACTTTATCTTTTTTAAGCATTGTAGGTGAATGTTTGTTTATTGAAGTGTTTTTTGATGGAATAAATGGTAAATATTTTTAAACAAAAGATTCCAAAAAAGCTTCATGAATAGGTTATTTCTCCTTGTCGCGGTTCTTTCTCTTTTTGGACTTTCGTTTAGTGGTGTGACTTCTATAAATGCTTATTCCCCACCTAATGGGCTGTTCACTAATGCTACGAGTTATACATTTCGGTGGATTATGTATGGAAGTCCACCTCCTGCTCAGCCCGTTCAATGTACAGTTTATATGTATTATGTAAACAATGTTCTTCAATGGAGTGCCTCGACTAATTGCAATTATAACACTACCTGTTCTCTGTGGCATCAATTATACAATCCAAATGCTCCTTATGTTGATTATTATTACTGGTATGTTAAGTGTGATACGGTTCAATCTTCTAATAAGGCTTTAAACACAGACTTTGTGATTCCTTCGATTTATTTCATCCCTCCAACACCACCAAATGGTGGTTTTGGGGGTCCTACTACTATTTTCAATGTTACTGTTTCAAGTGAACCTTCAGTCTCCCCAACAGTTACTTTTTATGTAGATGGAAATCCATATTTAGGGATATGTATTCCTAACTCCTCTACTCTTTCCAATCAGACAAGATACTGTTATGTGACTGTTTCTTCTCTTGCGAGTGGTAGTCATACAGTAAGGGCAGTTGCAAAAGATAGTGCTCAAAATACTAATTCAACAGGGACAAGAACTTTCTATGTTGATTCAACACCTCCTCAAATAATATTCACTCCTCCAACACCTTCAAACAACTCATTACTAAATCAAAATTACATTGAGGTAAATATATCTGCAAATGATGCAAATCTTGCCAACATAACGATATACATCTTTAACACTACTTCTCTAATTAACAAATCCACCTGCTATTCTTCTTCATGTTTTGTTAATTTCACAGCAC
>JALVSQ010000009.1:0-5562 GCA_027024255.1 Microcaldota archaeon | reverse complement strand
AAGATGACACATACTTCATCAATGCCACTGCATTCGATTTAGCAGGAAACAAAAACTCAACCGAAACAAGAGAAATAACTCTTGATACCACTCCTCCAGAAATTGAGTTTGCTCCTCCAACCCCTCTTAACAATTCAATAATATGTAATAACTACACAGAAGTAAATGCTTCAATAAATGATAGTAGTATAAAAGAAATATGGTTTAGATTAGATACCATAAATGTCTCGTTTATAGACGATGACCTTCTTTTAGCGTTGAATTTTAACAATGAATCAGCACTTGGAGAGAATCAGAGTAAGTTTTACGATTTCTCAAGGTTCTCAAGGAATGTTAGTTGCTTACCACCTCATTGTCCCAACATAACAGAGGGCAGATACCTTAAAGGGCTTGACTTTGATGCAGTTGATGATTATGTTGAGGTTCCATATGCTCCAGAATTAAATTTATCTGGTAATTTTACTATTGAAGCATGGATAAAGATAAGAGGTTATGGACCCACTCATTTAAGGGATATTTTGGTAAGGGCACCTATGGCAGTTTGGAACACAACTAATTTCAGGTTTGGTGTTGGACCAGGAGGAAGATTGACCTTTGTTCATGGTAATGGTACTGGCTCCGAGTCCATTACATCTGTTTCAGTTTTAGTACCGGGCCAATGGTACTTTGTTGCTGTAACATCTCATGGAATGTATGTTAATGGAGTTAAAGAGAGAACCTTTAATTTGACTCTGGACTGGTATGGAGATGAAAGTCCCGTAAGAGTAGGTTTAAACGGAGAGAATAGGTCAAGGAATGTGTTTAACGGAACAATAGACGAAATAAGGCTTTATAACAGGACATTAAATGATAGTGAAATAAGATTTCATTACATGATTAATCTGAGAAAGTATGATGTGAATAAGTGGGAGCTTTACGGTAACATAACTGATTTGCAGGATGGATGGCATTCCATTCAATCATATGCCCTGGATAGGTTTAACCATTACAACTATAGTGAAGAAAGAATGTTTTTTGTAGATACTGAAGGACCCAATGCCTCTTATGAACCACCCACTTTGCCATCCTCATCTTTTGTTCCAAGAAATTTCGTGGAAGTTAATGTATCAGCCTCAGACCCAACCCTTCAAAACTTAACATTTTATTTATACAACATCACATCTCTTCTTAATGAAACAACAACCCTTTCATTCTTCATTAACTGGACAGATCTGGAGGATGGAATTTATAGGTACAATGTTAGTGTAAGAGATTACTGCAGGGAAACTATTCTTGAAACAAGAAACATAACCGTAGATACTATTCCTCCTCAAATAATATTCACTCCTCCAACACCTTCAAACAACTCATTACTAAATCAAAATTACATTGAGGTAAATATATCTGCAAATGATACAAATCTTGCCAACATAACGATATACATCTTTAACACTACTTCTCTAATTAACAAATCCACCTGCTATTCTTCTTCATGTTTTGTTAATTTCACAGCACTTCAAGATGACACATACTTCATCAATGCCACTGCATTCGATTTAGCAGGAAACAAAAACTCAACCGAAACAAGAGAAATAACTCTTGATACCACTCCTCCAGATGTTGAGAATGTAAGCGCAAATCCTGGGTTGCCCCGCCTCTACACAATCGTTGAGATATCAGCTGATGTGTATGATATCCATGGTATTTACAATGTTTCAGTAAACATCTCATGGGATAATACATCTGTTGTGGCTAATATGGTAAATACTGGTGGAAACCATTATGTTTATAACTTTACAAATACATCCTATCTGGGAATATATTATGTTAAAATAATGGCTTATGATACTCTGTTTAATCTAAACGATTCAGAAGGAACTCAATTCAGAACAACAGAGCCAAAACCCCCTCAAAGAAGGCATGACATCTCCATCCTTAATGTTAGTGATGTAGAAATTGAGTATAATTCACAGGGTAAAGTAGAGAGTGAAATAAAAGATACAGGAGACTACAACGAAGAAGATGTGCATGTCTACATTGAGAATTGTCCTGACAACTGGAAATGTGAAGATACTTACATCAACCTTTTGAAAGGAGATAGCAAAGAAGTTTCTTTGTTGATAAGGCCAGAAGAGGATATATCAGGTTCGTTTACATTAAATCTAGTGGCTGAGAATGAATACGCTTCTGATGAAGCAAAGTTCAAGGTAACCATCTTAGAACCTCCTAAACCAAAGTGCTTTATAAAATTCCCTACTGAAGTTTGTATTGGCGAACCTTTCATCATATTTGTGTACGATGAGGATAACCAACCTTTAAGCAACATAAGAATAGAAGTGTCTCCACCATCAGGAACATCTTTTGTTGTGAATACAGACCCTCACGGCACTATTTCCCTTAGATTTAATAATGAAGGATATGTTGACTTCTTTGCATCTGATTGTGAACTGCAAAACAACCCTGTAGTAAAGATTGAGGAATGCAGGGAAGAGCCCAGAATAGTTATTAAGGCTTCGAATAAAGTTTATGTAGGTGATGAAATTGAGGTTTATGTTGAAGACCTGACTACAAATAAAGGAGTTCCAACCACACTTGAGATAATGAGACCTGATGGCTCTGTTGTTGAAGTTTCAACTAATTCAAAAGGTAAGTTCAGGTTTATTGGAGATTTAGAAGGTACTTATAGATATGATACCCCTTATGATGAAGTTTCAAGAGAGACAACGCTGGTGATCAAAAGGCCTGTTGGGGAAGAAGAGGAGGAAGAGAACATCACTTCTAATGAGACAGAGACAAAGCGGGAAGAAGTTGAGATATGCATGTTTGACAACTGTTATGTTCTTGGAGAAACATCTGGAGTTGATATTCTTTCTAAAACAGTTGGGATAAGAATGGAGGAAAAAGGAATTGATAAGTATTCAAAAGCCATTACAGCAGGTACATGGATAGCAGGTTTTCTGGGACTAATTGCAGTAGCTATCTGGCTTTTCCTTCTTGCTAACACAAATGAGATGGAGGTAAAAATATTAACACCTCTTGTGAAGAAGGAAAAGCTTAAGTTTAAGGTGGTTAAAAAAGGCACAGATAAACCAGTTCCTAATGTTTCCTTAGCCTTATATAAAGATGGAGCATTTGTTAAGAGGTTAAGGACAAATAAGAAAGGAATCTTCTACCTGATACTGGATGAAGGTATTTATGCCATAGAACTTCCAGGCGGTAAGAGGTTCTACTTCACGGTTGAATCATGAATCTTGATACATTCAATTTTGAATTTTTATCAAAGAGTAAGGAAATTGATGGAAAAATAAAGCAGAGTCCTGATGATTTCATTGTTGAAGAGATTTTAAGCGATGGAACTGTGCTGGAGTTGACTAAACTTCCCTCTATCAGCGAGGTGTATGCTTGCTCAGAAGGTAACTTTGCCCTTTTTCTTTTAAAAAAGAGAAATTGGACAACAGATTTGGCCCTGAGAAGGATTGCGAAAAATCTAAGAGTAGGAAAGAAGAGGTTTAGCTATGCTGGAAATAAAGACAAGAAAGCTTTGACCACTCAACTTTGCTCAGTCTTTGGGGTTAAACTTGAGAATCTGAAAAACATAAGAATTAAAGATATAGAAGTTTTTCCAGTATGCTATTCTGATAGAAAAATCAAACTTGGTGAACTTTTAGGCAATAAATTTTCTGTAATTATAAGAGAGCTGAAGAGACCATCTCAAATTTTTGAGATTGATGAGGAGTTGAATGGCATTTTTCCGAACTACTTTGGGTTGCAGAGGTTTGGGAGCAATAGAGTAACTCACAAAATAGGTTACCTTATTGTGAAGGGAGAGTTAGAGAAAGCAGTTCTCCTTTTTTTAACAGCCGGGAATCAGGAGTGGAGAAGAAGGTTGGATGAAAACAGAGATTTTAAGGAGGCATTGAATTATGTGCCTAAATCATTCAAGCATGAGAGAACAATACTTTATCATCTTTCTAAACATCCAAATGATTTTGCCAATGCTCTCAGGAGGTTGCCCAGATACACACTACTTTTATTTGTTCATGCTTTGCAATCCTATATATTCAATTTAGAACTTTCTTTGAGAATAAAAGAAAATAACTTAAAACCTCAGGAAAATGAAAGGTATGTGGGTAAGGGGTTATTCAACTTTCCAGATGTGAGCAAAGAAGGTAACGATTTTGTTTTGGCTAATATAGTAGGTTACGAGAGTGAATTAAACAGCTATGAAGAGCAGATACTTGATTCACTGGGATTAAACAAAAAGGAGTTTAACATAAGGTGGATGCCTGAATTGAGCAGCAAAGGCTCTTACAGGGTCCTTCTTTCCCCTTATTCCAATTTCAAATTCCGAGGTAACACAATGAGTTTTTACCTTCCTGCTGGTTCTTATGCGACATCTTTATTAAGGGAATTCTTCAAGAAATGGGTATGAAGCAGGTTATCATCATAAGGAGCGATATAAAAATGGGGAAGGGGAAGGCATGTTCTCAGGTGGCTCATGGTTCCCTTCACGCTTATAAGATTGCTCTAAAAAAATTTCCTGAGAAAGTGCATCAATGGGAAAAAGAAGGAGAAAAAAAGATTATTTTAAAGGCTGATGAGAATGAATTACTCAGAATTTATGAGGAGAGTTTAAGTCTGAATCTTCCGGTTGCTTTGATAAGAGATGCAGGTCTTACTCAGGTTGAGCCAGGTACAATTACTGCATTAGCTATTGGTCCTTACGATGAAGATATTTTAGATAAACTTACTGGTCACTTAAAACTCTACTGAGCAGGTGTCTGCTATTTTCCTTGTTTTTGGAAATTTGTTTATATCAACAAGCCAGAAATGTTGGGGAATGAAGAAATCGCCTTTAATATTACTTCTTTTAATCTTGCTAACATCAATCCCTTTGTCAGAGAAGATAACAAATGACCACAGTGTTTGGAAACTATCTACATAGGCTGTGTAAGTCAAGGAGTGTTTGAAGAAATTAAGACCTTTTTCAACGAGTTTAGGAAGAACGGCAATATCTCCATGCATTACAATTAATCCGTTATCTTTTATTGAGTTTTTATAATGCATGAATGCTTTTTCATTGTACAAAGCACTGCCTTCAACAAAATCAACTAAATCAACAAATAGAACATCAAATTTTTCACCAGGCTTGTATTTCAAGGCATCCTCTATTACCGGATTTATTCTTTCAAATGTATCTCCAATTAAATCAGGAAAGAACTCCTTTGTAACCTTTATTACTTCCTCATCTAAATCTACTACTGTCACATTTCTATTGAACTTTAGAATTCTTTTTGCTGCTAACCCATCTCCGCCACCATAAATACCTACATTTTTTCCTTCATTAAGAATTAAAGAAGGGTATGTGAGCATTTCATGATAAACTGCTTCATCTCTTTCCGCAAATTGAACAGCTCCGTCTAAGACAAGCATTTTACCAAAACATTCAGATTCAGCAACAATTAATTCCTGGTATTTACTTTTTCTCTTTTCTATTATTTTTCCTTCAATATAGTTTCCACTACAGGGATTTCTTGCCCAGAACCTCGCCATGGAAAAATTTTGGTATAAACAATTTTAAAC
>JALVSQ010000008.1 GCA_027024255.1 Microcaldota archaeon | reverse complement strand
TTCAAGCACCTTTGTCGCATCCTCCAGCATCTTCTCATGCTCTTTCCAGCTCTCCTCCGGTAAGGTTATCTTAACAAGCTCAACCTTATCAAATTGGTGCTGTCTTATCATTCCTTTAATGTCCTTACCGTAGGCTCCTGCTTCTCTTCTATAACAAGGAGTGTAAGCCACATAATTCCTGGGCAGCTCGTTCTCCTCAATTATTTCATTTGCATGGAGATTCACCAATGGAACTTCAGCTGTTGGGATGAGGTAGAGATTATCTAACTCAGTCTTATAAAGCTCTTCTCTAAATTTAGGTAATTGCCCTGTGCCAAACATTATATTCTCTTTAACAAGATGGGGCAACCAGAATTCTTCGTAGCCCCTCGCTGTATGAAAGTCAAGCATGAAATTGACTAATGCTCTTTCAAGTTTATTTGCCCATCCCTTCATAACTGTAAATCTGTGTCCCCCAAGTTTTGCACCTCTTTCAAAATCCAAAACCCCTTCTCTAACTCCAAGCTCGTAATGAGGTAAAACATCTTGACTGAACTTAACAGGCTTTCTCCACTTCCTTATCTCAACATTCTTGCTCTCATCCTCTCCTACTGGAACGGATTCGTGAGGAATATTAGGAACCTTTGCCAGCAATTCATTCCTTTTTTCAAGCAGTTCTTTCTCCTTTTTTTCCTTCTCCTTTATTTCATTTGAAAGCTCCTTTGTTTTATTGATTAAGTCAATAGCGTTTTCTCCTTTTTTCTTTTTTTCAGCAATTTCAAGTGTTAATTTGTTTCTCCTTGCCCTTAACTCATCCAGTTTGCCCTTTAACTCTCTCCATTCTTTATCTATGCTTAAAATAGCATCAACTACAGCTATATCTTCTTGCCTTTTTCTCAATCCATCCTTAACAATAGCAGGATTCTCTCTTATTAAATTTATGTCTATCATGGATCTATTTGAAACAGAAGTTTTTATTAAATTAGATGCTAACCTCCTACTGCTTCAAATCTTCTCAATGCAAACTTCCAGATGATTATTGAAAGAATAAAAGTTACCAAAGCCATAACAATGCCCGGTAAAATATATGAGTAATCCTTTAATTCAAGCACTGTTGAAGGAACTGCTCCAACAAATGCAACAGGAATTATAAATGTTAAAACAAAGCCCAATGTTCCTGATAAACTTGTAACAGGCAAATCACCATATCTCAAAAAAGACCAGAAAAGCCTGTTTAAGGCATTAGCCTCTTTATCAAATGCAACAAACATGGCAAGAAATATATTGGCAACATTGATGATTATAAGGATGCCTATTATAACCATCAAAACAAATTGGGGTGTTATTGTCAATCCATGCAAAGTTAAAACATAAAGAGCAGAAAGCATTATTAAAAGTTTGATAAATCCTCCTGGAAAGAAGTTAAGGCCATATATGTATAACAACGGGTTTACTGGCTTTGTAAGTATTGTGGATAATAAAACTCTGCCTTCATTTGCAAACCACATCCAGACATCCCAGTAGCCAATTAAATCTAAAACAGAAAGTACAATGCCGTAAACAATCCCTATGGAAACAAGTGAATGGAATTTCCAGCCGAGTAAAGTTGCTGAACCGCCATCAGTTAAGAAGTACCACATTAAAGGTAAAAATAATATCTGGGGTAAAGACATAGAAATGGAATAAATGTACTCAATTTTGTATTGGTTGTATTTTTCAAACGCGATTTTCCAGAATCTCAGGAGCATCTAACCACCCAGTCCCTCAAACTTCTTCCACCCTTTTTTATGCAACGGAAAAGCAATTATAAATAAAATCATTGACCACAGAACCAAATTAATGTAGGAAGAGAAAGGAATATAATTATTCAGCATTCCGTCAACAACAAAAAAACACTTATGGGCAAAAGGAAATGAAAAAACTATTGCTTTTCCCTGTTCTGATAAAAGATAAAGAGGAAAAACAAAACCTCCAAATACAGTATCTAAAAGCCTTAACAAAACCCTTATACCCCATGTTGTGTAAAAGAAGTATGAAAAAGAGGTTATAAAATAGGCTAAAGCCATCTCGAAGATTAGTATAAAAGGAAGTGAGACTATCACTACAGGTAGATTAAAGTTTATATTGAAGAAATAGAGCGTTAATGTACCTATAACCAGGTTTATCAGATAATCTGGAGCATAAGTTCCATACATGTAGAGTGTCTTTATTAAAAATGTATTTGCAGGTTTCGCCATTGTTAAGTCCCAGCCCTTCATTATTATATTTGCATACTCATGAGCTATGTAGGAATAAACCTGAAAAGAAGGTAAGATAAGATAAACGCCTATAAAGTAAGGTAAATAATCCCTGGGAAAGAACACTGTCCAAACACTTGCTAATAGGAAAAGGGATATGAATGAAGAAAAGACATTGCCCAATATGGCCCATTTGAACTGCAGAGATTCTTTCACACCTGTTGTAAATACATTCAGCATCTACTCACCATAAATCTGTTTTATTATCTCTTCCAATTCAGGTTCCCTTATATTCAGAGATTTTAACTCAAACGCTTCAAACAAAAGCTTGATTAATTTGATCTGGAGGTGCTTTGGCACCTTGCCCTTTATCCTGTTCCCTTTAATCTGAATAAATCTGGAAAGGGCTTTGAGTTTTCTCCTATCCTTTATTCTGCCGAATTCTCCTTCCAACTCCTTGAACTTTACATACTTTGTCTTTAAAGCCTCTGTGGGCCCATCCCATATGAGCTCCCCGTTTTTTATAAGTAAGGTTCTTCTGCACAAATATTCAACATCCTGAATGTTATGGGTGGTTAAGATGATCGTAACCTTCTCCTTTTTGTTTATATTTTTGAGGAATTTTCTCACCTCATCTTTAACAACAGGGTCTAAACCAATTGTCGGCTCATCTAACATAACAAGCTTTGGTTTATGCAGGAACACTGCCATGACCTCTGCTCTCATCCTCTGTCCAAATGAAAGCTTCCTTACGGGTGTGTTGAGCAAGGAGCTTATGCCAAGCATTCCTGCGAGCTCCTTAACCCTTTTGTTGAAGAAGTCTTCACTCAGGCCATAGATGTCCTTCAACAATAAAAATGAATCCATAAGAGGAACATCAAACACCAGATTACTTCTATTGCCAAAGAGAACGCCGATACTCTTCAAGAACTCTGCTTTTCTTTCCCACGGAACATAACCAAGAATCTCAACCTTTCCTTCCTCGGGTGTTAAAATCCCTGAAAGTATTTTTATTGTGGTTGTTTTTCCAGAGCCGTTAGGGCCAAGTAAAGCAACAAATTCTCCTTCATCTATATTGAAAGATATGCCCTTCAATACCTTTACCTTCTTCCATCTGGGGAAGATGAGGAACTTTCCTGCTGGAACATTGAAGTACTTTGTTATGTTTCTTGCTCTTAAAAGCATGAGAAAAAAAGGGTGAAAGGGTTTTAATAGATGCATGCTCTTTATTTAAGATAAACATCAATTTTAACGCTGGTAAAATTAATATATAAGTCAAATTTAACAGTGTTATTATAACCATAAATAGGGATAGAACAGCACAGTAGTGTCATCTATATCCACAATCTTATATGTGTTTGAAGTAAGTATTACTGCCCTTCCAGGATTGTACGCTGATATAAAGCTCCTCATTGCCTTCGGGACCTTCTCAATATTGCCTGCCTTAACCTCTATGGGCAAAGGTTTATCTTTTAAAACAATAAAATCAATCTCTGCCTTGCTCTCTGTTCTCCAGTAATTAATTTTAGGATAAACACGCTCAAGCTGGATAAAAACAAAATTCTCTACGAGTTTACCTGTGCTAATTCTTCCATCTGTCAAAAAGTTGACAATTCCGAGGTCCATAAAATAAAGCTTAGGTGTTTTTCTCAGCTCTGTAGAGAGGTTGCGGTGAAAAGGGTAAAGAAGCTTAACAAAGAACTCTGCTGAGAGAATGCTCAAATATCTCTCTGCTGTTCTGTAAGGAAGAGGTAAAGAAGAAAGACGGAGCATCGTTCCGTTTAAAGCCGCTAATGTTTGAAGAAACAGGCTAAAGCTCCTCTTTTCCCTTATATCAAAAAATGTGAATATATCCCTCTCTAAAGCAGAATCCACAATGTTTGCCATAGCTCTTTTTTTATCTTCTTTTTCAAGAACTACCCTTGGATAACCACCCCAGTAAATGTATTCTTTAAATGCCTCTTCCATCTCCGGCAGGTAAGGTGGAGAAGGAGGTATCCTTCCTTTCTCAAGAAAAGAGTAAAAATTGTTTTTAACATCTTTATAAACCTCATACACATGAGGGTAACGCCACAAAAGAAACTCTCCAAAAGACAAAGGCAAGAGTTCAAAAACCGTAGCTCTTCCAACAAGATTGCCCAATATGTTCTCTTTAACCTCAAATGCTCCACTGCCTGTTACCACCATCTTAACTTCTTTCTCATCATAAAGAAGCTTCAGGGATTTTCCTGCATTACTCACATTTGAGATTTCATCAAAATATAAGGGTTCTTTCATGCCTTCATAACTTAAAGGATTTTTCTCAAGCATTTCTCTATAGGTAGGAATGTCTAAATTTATGTAAGTCCCTCCGTAAATGTGATGCAAATGCTTTAATAGAGTTGTTTTTCCTGCCTGCCTTGGTCCTTTTATGACTATTATCTCCTTCTTCTTCATCCACTTTGCAATGCTTTCCTCCAGTTCGCGAGGAAGATACATGGTTCTATGCTCTATCAAACATTTTTTATTTTTAACGCTGGTAAAATTGACTTATGGTGCAAATTTACTCCTGGTTAAACTCAACAACATACCCAACAACCCTTCTTTCTCTATCTCTTGTATCAAAGTTGAAGAGAATTATCTGCTGCCATGTGCCGAGGAGGAGTTTTTTATTCTTGAAGGGAACGAATAGAGAGGGTCCTATGAACGTTGCTCTGACATGGCTCCTTCCGTTATCATCATGCCATGTTTCATGATGAAAGTAGTACGCATCTCTCGGCGCTATTTTTTCCATGGCAATGAATATGTCTCTTTTTAAACCTGGCTCAAATTCAATTGTTGAAAGGGCAGAGGTAGAACCAACTGAGAATATGAAAACGATGCCGTTATTTGCACCAGATTTGATTATCTCCTTTTCAATAAGGTGAGTTATATCTTCTATGCTCTCTGCCTTCATATCAACGTAAAACTCAAAGTAGTGCATGAGCCCCATAGAGTTGAAAATTTTAAATACCTAAGCATCTATAAATCCAGTATGAAAAAAATAATGCTATTGGCTATGTTGTTAATTTTTGGATGTATTGCTCAGCATAATAAAATAGTTGCCTCCATAAAACCTGTTTATTTAATAAGCAAGTCTTTATGGGAAACTGAATTGCTTATTCCTCCAAATTCCAATCCACATTTGTGGGAACCTACTCCTGCAAAAACAATTGCCCTTAAAACTGCTTTGCTATATGTTAGAGTCGCTCCTGATTTTGAGGAATGGGATTCTGATTTAGAAAGGCCTTTCACAATAAACATGAGTGATTGCATTGAATACAAAAACCCCCATATATGGCTTGACCCGAGCGTTGCTAAATGCACTGCTAAACAAATAAGAGATGTTTTAGTGAAGAAGTACCCTGATAAAAAGGAGGAAATAGATAAGAGGTTAAATAAATTTTACACAGAAGTAGATGAGGTTGATGAATACATAAAAAATAGAGTAAAAGAGAAGGGAAAAATAAGGTATGTTGCTTATAATCCTGCATTTACACATTTTGCAAAGCATTACGGACTTGAAGAAGTTGCAGTAGTAACAAAGCAAGGAGAACCATCTTTAAAGAGGATAAACGAGATTATAGATTTAATGAAGAAAGAGGATATTCACTGCATATTTATAAGTAAGATGTTAAACGATGATGTTGCAAAGCAAATTGCTATTGAAACAAATTCGAAAATTATTTACCTGGACCCTCTTGGAGAAGATGCCATAACGTATCCTGAAATACTGTTGAACATGTGGAAAGAAATTGAGAAGTGCTAAAAATCACCCAGCCTTTTTTGCTTATTGTTAATTTCAAAAGGAGAAAATGAGAACTCACCGTAAACACCATCAAATCCAGGCTTCCAGTAAACATTGCCTTTATTAACATTGTGAATAGCCTTTGCTACATCTTTTGTTGTTGCTAAAAGAAGTTTATCTAAAGAACTCTCAAAAACATCAAACTCAGAGCCAAAATATCTGATAAGTCTCATATACTCCTCTTCTACTTTCTTAGATGAGGGTGAGGCTCCTAAAACTCTGCTTATGATTTGAGGTAATGGGATTATGTGTTGAAAAGGAATAGCGTTCTCTGGTTTGAATCCATAAGGCCTGTCTGCTAAGGAAATAACCCTGTGCATAACCCCCAGTGTTAAAGGCCTTTTGCAAACAGGACATATATTGTTAAATTTTTCAGCCTCCTCAGGAGATAGAGAGATGTTGCATTTTCTATGGCCATCCCAGAAGTACTTACCTTCCTGAGGATAAAACTCATAAGTTTTAATAAACCCTTTTCTCGTCTTTAAGACATTTATTATAGAACTGTAAGAAAGGTCCTCAAGCTCAAAAACATTGGCTTCC
>JALVSQ010000007.1 GCA_027024255.1 Microcaldota archaeon | reverse complement strand
GGCTCAAAGAAGAGCAGAGAGTTGAATTTGGTGGGAGAGTTTGTTAGGTTTTTAAAGGAAAAAAGAAGTTGGTTGGAGGAAGAAATAAAAAGTCAGGAGAATGATATTAAATATGCGAATATTAATATCAAGTTACTTATGAATAAGATAGAAAAGAAGATGGAAGAGATAAAATCAATAGATGAGGAGCTAAGCCGCCTGGAAGAGGAGAAGAAAAATGTATTGGAAATCCTCAGCTCTTCACGAAGTTTAACTGAATTAAAGAGAAATATAAAAGAAAGAGTTAGAATGGAAGATTTAAAAGAAAGGCTTCTGGAACTCACAGATGGAATCTTACTTAAAATGAGTGTTGATGGTGAGCGATTTAAAGAAGAGATTAAAAGATTGAAGAGAATGCGTGAGCTGGCTGTAGAAAGCCGTTTTGCTCCTCTAAGAGATAAATTGAAATTAAAGAAAAAGGAGTTACTTTACTCAGAGAAAGACCCTGAGAGCCTGAAGAATCTGGAAAACCTGAAAGAGAAGTTGATAATAAAGAGAGAAAGGGTGAGGAAGGAAAAGGAGGAAAATGAGAAAGAGCTTAGAGAGGTAAATAAAGCACTCAAGATATTGAGAAATGTTCCAGTAATCAGGATATCTGAAGATAATGAGCATCAAGAAGATGATGAGAATATAGAAGCAACAGATGAAACTACAAAGCCAGATGAGGATGAGGTTCCGACTAAACCTGACGAAGGTAAAGATACTGGGTTACCTGAAGAAGATGAAATAACAGAGAATAAAAAAGACGATGAAAAAGACACAAAGCCATCAGATCCAGATAAACTACCTGAAGAAGATGAGATTGTGGAGGTACCAGAAGGCGAACTGGATGATAAAGACCTGGTAGTAAACCTCTTTGCTGACCTGATGAATGCAAAAGAAAAAGTGAAAAACAAAAAGTTGATTAAAGAGGAGCGGTTAAATGAATGGAGAGCAGAGCTTAATAAAAGAGTTAAATCAAATGCATCCTTCTCAACCATTAAAAAAGAAGCAGAGAAAATTGTGGAGGAATACATTAAAGGCCTTGGCAAGATAAAGAGATTTGCTTTAAGAGTATTTAATCCAACGTTTGAAAAAGATGCTGTTGCCCTGATGCTTGAAGATGCTATTAAGAAGCATTACAAAAAGGTGCTTGATACTTCATCAGATAAAAAGGCAGAGCTACACCTACTTAAAAGCGCTGTTGAGGAGAGGAAGGGAAGAAGACTTGATGTTAAGATAGGCAGATGGTTGAGAAGTAGAACAGGAACGCTTGCAAGGCTGGGAGTAGGTTTTGCCATGGCTCTTTCTGCTGCAACAGGCAATATTCCACTGGCATTGCTTATAGGTGGAAGTGCTGTTCAAATCCTTGGTAGATATATGGCAACATCAGCAGTTTATGACGGTGTGCTCATCAAAACAGCAGGAAGAAAGATAAAGGACAAAGATGAGAAAGCAGCATATAAAATAGGAATCAGAATACTTCAGAACAGAGAGATAGAAAAAGGAAAGAAGGAAAAGAGATTCTTAGAAGGAGTAAATGCAAAAGGCAATGTAGGAAGTGTAATAGTTAACTCATTAATGAAAGCAGCGGAGAACATGAGAAAGCACAGGTTCAGAAGAACAGTCCTGTCTTTAATTGCATCTGTTGTAGGGCCTCTTGGTTTTAAAGCAGTGAACTGGTTACATTCAAAGCCTTCTGTGGTGCCTGTTCACGATCACCCAGGAGTTAATCCAGTAGATGTGAGTGGAGGCTCTGAACATCTTAGTGGAGTTGACGGAGCAGTAGATAATGTTCACTCTAATGCTGATGCAGTTACTCAGGTTACTAATGAAGTAAAGAACCAGGTTTACTCTTACACAATAAAGGCAGGCGAGCATGTGTGGAAGGCAAGTGATGTAATAAGTGACAAAATCTTGGGAAATGTACATATAGATGTAAGTCAGCTACACAATATTTATGTGCCTGGCACACATACAAGCATTGAAACAGTTATAAACGACTGGTTCAAGGACATTGCTGTTGGAGATAAGCACCTCGGAGACCTTGTTCAGCCAGGAACAACCCTTTCATTCACAAAACAGGAACTCCTTGATAAATTGAATAGCATGGATATGCTAAGCCACAATAAGGAGTTGGGTGGAAAGCTCAAAGACCTCATAAGAGCAGCATTAGAAGGAAAGGAGAAGGAAGCAAAAAGCATTTTACTAGAGATAAAGAAATTCGCTAAACCTGCAGGCAAAGCAGCTGTAAAGAAATTTGCTAGAGTGGCTTAACCTTTTGATTTTTTATCCATGAATAAAAACATTTATAAATAAGATAATCCTAATTCACTCATGCTAAACGAATGGTATCTTGATTTTCTGGATAGAGGCTATAAACCAGGGGAATCAGATATTGTTGCCCTGTTTTCTTTCAAACCAGCAAGAGGCATAAGCGATAAGGAAGCAATAGGTAGATTAGCTTCTGAAAGCTCAGTTGGCACATGGACAACATTGCCGGGCATGCCTAAAAGAAGGATTTATAAGCTAATGGCAAGGGCCTTTTGGTGGAGGAAAGGATTTGTTAAGATAGCCTATCCTATTGAGTTATGGGAAGAAGGAAGCATACCTCAACTCTTATCAGGCATAGGAGGTAATATATTTGGAATGAAGGCAATAAACAAACTGAAACTTTTGGATGCTCAATTACCTAAAAGATATTTAAGAAAGTTTAAAGGCCCTCTTTATGGTAAGGACGTAATAAGGAAGATTTTTAGAAGGAAGAAAGGGCCAATAACTTCAACAGTGATAAAGCCAAAGGTTGGTTATACTGCAAAAGAGCATGCTGAGATTGCTTACCAGCTTTACACAGGAGGAATTGATTGTGTGAAAGATGATGAAAACCTTACAAATCAATCTTTTAACAGATTTGAGGAAAGGGTGGCTTTAATGGCAAAAGCAAGGGACAGAGCAGAGAGAGAAACAGGAGATGTGAAGGATGCATTCATAAATGTGACCAGCCCTTCACTTGAAGAGATGGAAAGGAGAATTACTTTGCTTCATGAATATTCTTTTAGATACTTTATGATTGATGTTGTGCTGAGCGGATTTACAGCTCTTGGCACTGCTGTTGAATTGGCAAGAGAATATAAGATGGCAATTCACGGCCATAGAGCAATGCATGCCATGTTTACAAGGCATGACCATGGAATGAGCATGTACTTTTTAGCAAAGCTCATGAGGATAATAGGTATTGACCAGCTCCATATAGGAACCATTGTGGGTAAGATGGAGGGAAATAAGAAGGAGATTAAAGCCATGGCCGAAATGATGAAAGCGAAGGAGATTAAAGCCATTAGTGGCATAAGATTGCCTCAGAAGTTTTACAACATAAATGGGGCGTTGCCTGTTGCTTCAGGAGGGTTGCATCCAGGCATTTTACCCGCATTGTTTAATGCCTATGGTACAACAGACATAGCCATCCAGGTTGGTGGAGGTGTTTTAGGTCATCCAAAAGGGGCAAAGGAAGGAGCAAAAGCAGTTATTGAGGCTATTGAGGCATACAAAAAGGGAATTAGTTTGAGAGAGTATGCCAGGAATCATTCGGCTTTGAACGAGGCATTGAAGAAATGGGGTTATGTTAGGCCAAGATAAATGCTTTAATTACTTTTATCCTTCCTTCCAGTCTTTTCAGGAATCTTCTTTCTTCTTGATATCCACTTATGATTAGACTGGTTAGCTTTTCAACTATTTTTTCTTCTAAGCCTCTTTTTTGATAAAGTGCTCTTTCTAAATCAGTTATTAGTAAATCTCCGTCATAGTTCCTGGAAGCAAAAGGTAAGGGCATTGAATAATCGAAATCTACGAGGTAAACCTTCTTTTCCCAGCTAATCATAATATTTCTCAAAGCTAAATCACCATGAGTAATGCCCAGATTGTGAATCTTACCCATCAATGCACCTATTTCCTTGGCAATGCCTGTCAGGATTTTAACCAGTATTTTGTTGCTTATTTCATGTGTACTGAGTATTAAGTGAAGCAAGCTTATCCCTTCTATCCACTCAGCTAAGTATCCAGAATATATTGTTTTATTTGCCTTAACTCTAAAAAAGTAGTAAGGCTCAGGAACATTTACTCCGCTTTTATGCAGAAATGTCAGGATTCCAAATTCCTTTTCTGGAAAATGATTGTAGGCATCTCTATGAGGATTGGATAGCTTTAGGAACAAAGGAGGCTGGATATCAATTTTGTATGTGAAGTTTTGAGATGTTTTACTGACATTTACTTCATCAACAGGAACCTTCCCCTGAAATAATCCTGTGATTATCTCTCCTGGATTTTTTATTGGGCTTGAATTGGTTTTCTCCATAAGTATCTTTAAATGTCCCATGTTATTACAAATGAAAGAAAATGGTTAAAAACCTTGCAGTTTTGCTTCATTTAAGTAAATATTCATCAACTTTGAGGCAAAGGAATATGGTAATACTCTTTGAGATAATATTGATTCTATAAAGTGTTCTGCTTCTTTGATTTTTTTATCTTTGCTTTTCTCTTCCCTTGAATGTTCAAAGTCAAGTACCTTTACATCCAGGTTGTTTTCCACAAGTATGTTTCTCGGGAAGAAGTCTGTATGAAGAATGTTTAATGAGTGGAGCTTTGCCAATAGCTTTATTGAGTTTTCTAAGACTTTTTCAACTGCCTCTATTTGTGGTTTCAGGCTTAAAAATTCTCCAAGGTTAATACCCTTACTCCACTCTCTTATGAATACGAATAAAATTTTTTCCAGCAGGGCTGAGGAAACTTTTACTTCAATTAAACCAAGTGGCTTAGGAGTGGAAATTCCATTGTTGAAGAGGAGGAGAGATAAATTAAAGTCATTTATTACCCTTTCATTCCCAGCTATTTCACCGTAAGATTTCTTTATAAACAATTCTCTTCCATCTATTTCAGCTTTATAAATTGTTGTTGTGCCTGTTCCTATCTTTCTCAGGCTTTCAGGATTTTTCTTTAATTTCTCAATAATCTCAGGCAGGCTTTTATCTGTTGACTTAATAATCCTTAACTTTGTTGATTGAAATCTGGTGTACATTTGTTTTTATTTGTAAACAAAAATGTTTTTAATTTTTCCAGTTCACTTGCGGAGCCTCCTGCTTTCTTACTATTCTCAAATCTACGAGAATTAGATGCGGCCGCCGGGATTTGAACCCGGGTCTCCGGCTTGGGAAGCCGGCATCCTGCCGCTAGACTACGGCCGCTTTATTCTAATTTTTTGTGCTTAAAGCCTTTAAGCTTTGTTAAAGTTATTTCTTCTCTTGCTCTTGACAAATAGTTAAATGTTGTTGAGTGCTTTGCTCCTTTGATTAGCTTTTCAACAGCTTCCTTTGCATAAGGCATCGTGTAGTATGGAGCTATAATGCTTACTGTGTCTCCAAATACGCTTATGTAGGCATCTGTTGCCCTTTCAATCTCTTTTTTGGCTCTGCCTTCTTTACCGATTACTCTTCCCCTGATTCTTCTTTTTGCGTTCTCTGTGTTGTAGTAATCATCTAAGTCTATTATTTCAAGCATGTAATCCTCCTCAAGGAGCTTTAACGCTATTTCAGGAGAGAACCCCCTTCCTATTGCCTTTATAACATCCTTGGCAAAATATACCTTCTCAGCATCTCCTTTTAATGTGATTTCACCATCCCTTTTTACATCTACTTCAACTTCACATCTTTCTTCAATTAACTTTTTTGTAGCACCTTCCTTTCCTATCACAACTCCTACTCTGCTATGCGGAATCCTTATTACTTCTTCCATGCTTTCCCCTTATTATTCTCCTGAGCATTGCTTTTAATTCTTTTTCATCTTCATCTCTTAAAGCCGATTTTACTCGTTCTAAAAGCTCTTCGTCAGGTTCTACACGCATCAAAGCCCTTATTGATATTCTTCTTACCTCAGGGTCCCAGTCATCTATAAAAGAGGCAAATATTTTTCTTACCTCTCTACTATCTACGAATTCAGTTAATATTTCAAGGGCTTTATGTTGCTTTAAATCAATTTCATTTTTTGCTATATACATAATTTCATCCAGCAATGGCTCTAAATTCTCATCAGGCATTGTAGATAAAACATCAAGCATTTCAGTTGTGACATCCTTATCTTTCAGTAATGCTTTTATAATCTCAACTGCCTTTTTTGTTTCTTTCATTAACCTTATAAGGCCTACAGCAAGTGATATCTTATCAGGCATTTCCCTTATCAGCTGCTTTATGCACTCTATGCAGTTTACTTCGGTGAAGAGTTTTAGCATCAAATAGGCAAGTGTTGGCTGAGTAATTGGTTCCAAGGGAATTCCACCTCCTGGTTTTAAGTATTTTATTGCTAAATGAGGAAAGAGGTAAATGTTATCTTTGCTTAGTTCTACTGCTTCCTTAGTGTTTCCTTCTCTAAGCAGTTTAACTACTTTCCAGAATAATTTAGTTGGGTCTTTTTCTGAAAGACCTTCCTGACTTGCCCACTCAGCTTTTCTTTCACTCATTTAAATCGCCCATAAACTTCTTTAATTCTGGAATAAATGTTAATTTATCACAACTTCTTTTAAGTTTGTTGGCTAATTCAACACTTAACACATCTCCTGTGTAAATTAAGTCTATTATGTTTTCTTCATTTATATGAATTGCTCCGAATTCTTTTTTTAAGAATTTAATTCTCTTCATTATTCTTTTATTTCTGGGTTTTCCAACGCATATTATGTTTAACCCCTTTATTACTTCAATTTCGTTGTGATTTGCCTCAGGTAATTCATTGTAGAAGGCAGGGATTTTAGCATTTTCATTTAGCTGGGTTTTCCATCTATAAGCAATTCCCTTGTAGATTTCATAACCATAAATGACTGTTATTTTGTTTGGGTCAATTTTGATTTTTTTCCTGCTTTTTCTGGAAGTTTTGTAATGTTCTTTTAATATGCTAAAGGCTTTTTTCGATGTGAGTTTTGCCAGTACAGGTAGCATAAAAGGAAGTGCTTCTCTTGGCTGATAGCCTGCTGGGAGTTTTACATGAGGGATTTTGTTTTTCAAGGCATATTCAAGTAATTTTCCATTAGAGCTTACAACTGCAGCAACTCTCTTCTCTTTTAAATAGCTTAAAACTTCTTCAGTGTTTCCTGAGTAGCTAACT
>JALVSQ010000006.1:4809-7235 GCA_027024255.1 Microcaldota archaeon | reverse complement strand
AGATTGCTTTATGGATGGATGATGCTATAAGAACTAAAAAGCTTTGTGGTTACTCTTGGATTTTAGAGCAGTGGGAGGACGTTATTTGAGTATTTTTCTTTTAATTAGGGTTGGTATAAAAAAACTAGAAGATGACCTTTGGGATTCGGCAAATACGCTTAGGGCTACAGGTGGGATTAAATCGGCTGATTATGCTGTTCCTGTTTTGGGCATTATCTTTTTACGCTTTGCAGACAACAAGTTTGGATTGGTAGAAGAGGCTGTTAAGGCAGAGTTTGAAAAGAACAAGGGGACTCGTGCAGAAGTTCCCATTGAAAACATTGCCAAACGTCTTTGTGGACTCTACCTCTCTCCTACTTCTCGTTATGAACATCTGCTTCATCTTCCTAGTTCTCAAAGTCTTGCACAAGCCATAAAAGAGGCGATGGAAGATATAGAGTCTCATCAAGATGAGCAGTTTCAAGATATTTTGCCTAAAGATGCTTACGCTCAAATAGAGAAAAACTCACCTGAGATACTTCCAAAGCTCATTAAAACCTTTTCCGATATTCCCTCTTCGGCTTCGGGTGATGTGTTTGGTAAGATTTATGAGTATTTTTTAGGTAAGTTTGCACTAAGCGAGGGTCAAAGGGGTGGAGAGTTCTTTACGCCTACGTCGGTTGTTAAGTTTATTGTAGAGGCTATTGAGCCTTACAGAGGTAAAATCTTTGACCCTGCTTGTGGTTCTGGTGGTATGTTTGTTCAGTCTGCCAATTTTATTGAGCGTTCTAACAAAGACAGAGGCAACATCTATGTTTGTGGTCAAGAGCATGAACTCTCTACAGTTAAACTTGCCAAGATGAACTTGTTGGTCAACAACCTAAGTGGTGAGATTAAAAAAGCAAACTCTTATGAAGATGACCCTTTTTCGAGCAAAGGAAAGTTTGACTTTGTTATGGCAAATCCTCCTTTTAATGTAAAGGGGGTCAAGGAGAGTACGGTAAAGGGTGACAGTCGTTTTACAGAGTATGGTCTGCCTAAAAGCAAAGGAAAAAAAGATGACAAAATAACCGATGCCAACTACT
Organism: Microcaldota archaeon; assembly: GCA_027024255.1. Classification (GTDB taxonomy): domain Archaea; phylum Micrarchaeota; class Micrarchaeia; order Anstonellales; family J096; genus JALVSQ01. The sequence goes on along the minus strand of JALVSQ010000006.1, from coordinate 6,171 downwards.
TGTGGATTTCACTGTTTGCAACGTCGTTAAACGAAAAGGGTCGTGCAGGTTTTGTCATGCCCAACTCTGCAAGTGATGCTAGAAATTCAGAGTATGAGATACGAAAAAAACTGGTAGAGTCTAACTTGGTTGACTGTATGGTAAGCATTCCCTCCAATATGTTCTACACGGTTACACTCCCTGCGACACTTTGGTTTTTTGACAAAGACAAAAAGGAGAAAGATAAAATCTTGTTTATAGACGCTCGTAATGTCTATACGCAAATAGACAGAGCCCACCGAGAGTGGAGTACGGAGCAGATTCAGAACTTGGTCTCTGTTGTTCGGCTTTATCGTGGGGAGAAAGAGCGTTATTTGGAGGTGGTTGCCAAATATTTGGGTCACTGTAAAACTCTTTTACCTACAATAAAAAAAGAGTTTGAAGCATTTTCAACATGGTATAACGCTCTAGTAGAGCAGAGAGAAGTTTGCAAAGAGGCTACGGCTAAAAAAACAAAAAATGCAGAAAAAAAATCTTTGGTTTTAGAGAAGTTGGCTTCTTTGGATATGGTTAAAAAACTAGAAGTAGCTCTGTTAGATACTTCAAGCATAGAAGAGCTTGACAATAGCAAACAGTTACTATTTGCTAAAGCGTTAAAAGAGACTTTGGCTAATTATGATGAGATGAAAAAGAGTTTAAAAGAGAAAACAGAAGAGATTTTAGACTTTTTTGATTTGGTAGATAGGAGTTTGAAGATAGGTACTGCTGACAGAACAAAAATATCTAACTCAAAACGAGCTTTAGAGAGCAATCTACGCTCTTTAGAGGAGAGTTTAGAGCAGTTGCACTATTGGCAAAGTAACATAGAGTGGCTTCAGAGCCGTTTCCCAAATGCTGAGTATGTAGATGTGTTGGGGCTTTGTAAGGTAGCAGATAGAGAGGAGTATGTAGAGGAGCAAGACTACTCACTCAATGCTGGACGATATGTGGGAATAGAGCTAGAAGAGGACAACTTGACGGCTGATGAGTTTAAAGATTTGATTTTGGAGAAGCATAAAGTTTTGATGGAGTTGAATAAAGAGGCTTTGGAGTTGGAAGCTTTGATAGATAGTAATATTCGAGAGGTGTTTTAGTGGATTGGGAAGAGGTTCAGTTAAAAGATATAGCTTTTTATCGAAATAAAAAAATTAAATTTAATGAAATTTCTTTTGAAAGTTATATCTCTACTGAAAATATGATTTCAAATAGAGGTGGTGTTGTCACTCCTAGTTCTATACCTATAGCGGGTTCATCTAATTTATATCTAAAAACAGATATTTTGGTTTCTAATATTCGTCCCTATTTTAAAAAAATTTGGTTTGCAAATAAAGATGGTGCATGTTC
>JALVSQ010000006.1:0-4799 GCA_027024255.1 Microcaldota archaeon | reverse complement strand
ATTATCTACTAATGATTTTTTTGATTATGTAATGTCAGGTTCAAATGGAGTTAAAATGCCTCGTGGTAATAAAAAATCTATTATGGATTATAATTTTTTATTGCCACCCATAAAAACCCAAAAAAAAATAGCCTCAACTCTATCAAACTACGACAAGCTCATAGAGAACAACAACCAACGCATTAAACTTTTAGAATGTGTGGCAGAAGAGATTTATAAAGAGTGGTTTGTTCGGCTTCGGTCAAATAGAGATAAAATAAAAACTATAAAAATAGGTGAAATTGTTGAATTACAACAAGGTTTTGCATTAAATAGTAAGAGTAAGCATTATATTGCAAAAGAGGGTATTCCTCTTTTAAAAATATCTGATTTATTTAAAGGAACAGAAACTTTATTTGTTAATAATTCTATACCAACACAATTTCTTGTTTATGAAGATGAAATTATTTATACTAGGACAGCACAAGTTGGGTATGTCTTTATGGGAAAAAAAGGAGTAATTTATAATAATTGTTTTAAAGTAATTCCTAAAAATTCTCTATATACAAAATTTATATATTACTTTTTGAGATTAAAATCTACACGCATATTTGCTCAAACTTTAGCTACAGGTACAGCTCAAGCAGATTTAAATCATGATTCATTTAAAAGTATGAAAATGAACTATCCAACAGAAGAGATGGTTTCTCAATTTAATAAAATTGTTGAACCGATGGATAAAGAGATTGAAAACTTATTGACTAAAAACAAAAACTTAAAAGAGACAAGAGATTTATTATTACCAAAACTAATTCATGGTACACTTAACATAGAAGAGTTAGTCATGTAGAAAAAGGAAAAGGGAATGGCATATATTGATGAATCAGACATAGAAGAAGCACACATTAAACTTTTTGAAACATTAGGATATGACCATGAAAACGCATGGAGAGACAAACCCTTAGAACGCCAAAACCTAAAAGAGGTCGTCTTAAAAAAGAGACTCCAAAAAGCACTAACCAAACTCAACCCACACCTCCCCACCTCTGCCATAGACGATGCCCTAAATGAACTCACAAAATCACGAAGTATGCTCAATGAACTCGAAGCCAACCAAGAGGTTTATGAACTCATTAAAAACGGTGTACCCATAACCTTTAGCAACCAAGAGGGAAAAGAGGAAGCCACAAGGGTAAAAGTCATCTTATTTGACGAGCCAACAGACAATGACTTTTGGGTGGTCTCACAGCTCACCATTGAGAACAGAGAGAACAACCACCACCGAAGACCTGACCTTATACTCTATGTTAACGGATTGCCTTTGGTGCTAGTGGAGTTAAAACGCCCCAATGTCCAAGGTGGCATACGCACAGGGTTTGACAAAAATCTAACCGACTACAGACGCGACATACCACAGCTTTTTTACTACAACCTCTTTGTACTCATCTCCGATGGGGTCGATACACGCGTAGGAAGCTTTAATGCTCCATGGGAACACTTTTTTCAATGGAAACGCATGGAAGAAAAAGAGAAACCACAGCTCTCTTTGGAGTTTGTGAGCCAAGGGCTTTGTAACAAAGAGACGCTTCTTGACTATTTTGAGAACTTTGTTTTGTATCATAAAAAGAGCAAAAAGATTATTGCGAAAAACCATCAGTTTATAGGGGTAAACGCTACGGTAAAGTCACTTGAAACATCGGACAAGCAGGGAAAACTGGGAACTTTTTGGCACACACAAGGAAGTGGTAAATCCTACTCTATGATATTTTTTACCAAAAAGGTAGAACGAAAGCTCAAAGGAAACTGGTCATTTCTGATATTGACCGACAGAGTAGACCTTGACGACCAAATATTTAAAAACTTTTTAGATACGGGAACATTTAAACTTAGTAGTCACGAAAAGATAAACCATAACCAATACCGAGCCAAAGGTGACAAGAGCAGGGAACAGCTAGAAGATGCTCTAACAAAGAATAAGAGCTACTACTTTTCAACCATTTTTAACTTTGGCATTGCAAAAGGAAAAACCTACACCTTAAAGTCTGACCGTAGCGACTGGATAGTACTTGTCGATGAAGCACACCGAAGCCAATACAAAATCTATGGTGAAAACATAAAGATTGCCCTGCCCAATGCTAAGTTTTTAGCTTTTACAGGAACACCTATTAGAAAAGGTGGCTTAACCGAACAGTGGTTTGGTAAATGTGTCTCCGAGTACAACTTTGCTCAAAGCATAGAAGATGGGGCGACCGTACCCTTGTACTACAAAAAGTCTGTACCACGCGTTACCCAAGTTAACGAAGAGTTGGTAGGCGATGCAGAAGAGATAATAAATAGTCATGACCTAAGTGAGGAAGAGCAAGAGAAGCTTAACCGTGAATACTCAACACTTTTTGAGGTGGTCAAAAGAGATGACAGACTCAATGAGATAGCCCAACACATTGTTAAACACTTTCCTGTTCGGCTAGACATTCGCGATGACGAGGGGAACCGAAAACCCATGAAAGCCATGGTAGTTTCGATTGACAAGTTTACGGCTGTTAAGATGTATGATAAAGTTCAGCATTTTGTAAAAGAGGAGATAAAACAGCTACGCAAAGAGAAGAGAAAAGCTACCGATGAGGAGAAGATAGATATAGATAGACGGTTACAGTTTCTGTTAGAGACCAAAATGGCAGTGGTCATTAGCCAAGAGGGAAGCGACAAAGAGGAAGAGGAGAAGTTTGCTAAACAGGGTTTAGACATTCGCCCTCATCGTAAACTTATGAGTCAACCCGATGAAGATGGACGAGACATAGAGGAGTATTTTAAAGACCCTGACAACCCTTACCGAATAGTCTTTGTGACAGCCATGTGGATGACGGGTTTTGATGCTCCATCTGTCTAGACGCTCTACTTGGACAAACCGATGAAAAACCACACACTCATGCAGACCATTGCACGAACAAACAGAGTTTTTGAAGCTAAGAAAAATGGGCTAATAGTGGACTACTTTGGTGTCTTTAGAGACTTGAAAAAGGCATTGAGTGTTTATGCAGAGGGTTCAGCAGGAGCAACATCTCCTTTGGATATGCCTGTAAAAGAGTTAGAGGAGTTGTTGAAGCTTTTAGAAGAAGCCATTGAGGAGTGTAAAACCTATCTGCTTGGATTGGGGGTTGATGTGAACAAGATTCACGCCTTGGGAGACAAAGGTTTTAAAGGGGTAACACTCTTTAAAGATTATGCTGATGTCATTTTGAAAAAAGATGAGTACAAAAAAGCTTTTAATCTCTATGTTAACACCATTGTAGCTCTGTACGATTCGGCAAAACCTGAGGTTTACACTTTGCCACAAGTCAAAAAAGATAGAGATTTGTTTTTGTATTTGAAAGAGATGGTAAACCGAAATCTTGACAAAAGTGACCTACTTGAAAAGATACGTGATGAGGTTGATGAGCTGTTAGATACCTCTGTTGTGTCTGAGGGTGACCTTTTGGAGTACAAAATACAAAAGAGCATAACCGACTACAAAGAGATAAACCTCTCTCAGCTAGATTTTGAATCTTTACGTAAAGAGTTTCCTGTTAAAGAGCATAAACAGATAGCCTTTGCTGATTTACGAGCTTTTATGGAGCTAAAGCTTCAACAGATGATAAGACAAAACAAAAGCCGTGGTAAGTTCTTGGAGAGTTTTGAACAGATAATAGATGAGTACAACAATGGAAGTGTTGAGATAGAAGAGGCTTATAAAAAGCTACTTGAAGAGGCAAAAGCTCTAAGTGAAGAGGAGAGCAGAGCGATAAAAGAGGGGTTGAGTGAAGAGCAGTTGGAGATTTTTGATTTGCTCAAAAAAGAGAAACTAACACTCAAAGAGAAAGCCGAAGTTAAAAAAGCGTCGGTTAAACTTTTAGAGGTATTACAGAGCAAAAGAGAAAAACTTTTTGTTGACCCATGGTACAAAGAGGGTCAGCGAAAAGAGTTGGTGAAAAATGAGATAAGGGAGGTGCTTAACAGCTATCTTCCTCCTAGTTATAGTAAAGATATTTTTATGGTTAAGAATGATGAACTTTACAATCATATCTATAGCTTGGCTGAGAAGAGAGATGAGAGGTATTTGTGTGCGTGATGGAGCGAGGAGTTAATCGCCTCCACAACCTCCACCACCACAAGATGAACCTCCACATGAAGAGCTAGAACTATGAGAAGAGCTATCAGAGCTTCCAAAAAATCCCCCTCCATCACTAGAACTTCCACTATCTCCTACACAACCTGAGGTACACCCTATGTCGGTAGCACAGTAACCACCACAACTAGTACTATTTGACCCCATAGGGCTTCCTTTACAATTAAGCTGATAGCTAAATCCCCCTTTTATCTTTAACTCCTTATCTATAGCAAAAAGAAGAGGAAGTTTGGTAGGATGTTTAGGATTTATGCCCTCTTTAGCACAAGCTAGTCTCCATGCTCGTTTAATACCCTCTTGTGCAGAGGTAGGGGTTTTCATAGCTTCTGTTGGTGTATGGTGTAAAAATCTTCCTATCCCTTTTTTACAAAAGAGCTGATATTCTCGTGTAAAAAGTATAAACTCATGCCATAATACATCGACAATCTCTGAGGGCATGGCAACCATTTTAGCTTTAGCTTGGTTACAAATATAGAAGTAATCACGAGTCGCTTCTACTACTTTTTTCATATCTGCATTGGTTAAGTAGTCATGTTGTGCTTGAACACGTTTAATAAGTATTGGTGAGAATTTATAGTTTTCTATGAAGCGTAGTTGTCTTTTTTGTTGCTCTTTTTTCCAAAAGTAGGCTAAAAGCATGAGGGTGATGATAAAAAAT
>JALVSQ010000005.1 GCA_027024255.1 Microcaldota archaeon | reverse complement strand
AGAATTTTGGAGGGCTTGTAATAATCCTGAAAGCAGAAAGTGAAGTAGCAAACTATCTGGGCATTACAATGCCTGGAATATATGCCCTTTACTTAAAGTAAGGTTTAAATACTGTTTTAACAAAAAAATGTGCGGAGGGTTTTATTATGGCAAGAGGTAGAGAACCTTTGGTCAGGTGTGATGCTTGCGGACGGAGGATTCCGAGGGATAAGGCAGTGGAGTACTATAAAGGACTTTCATTCGACATCGGTGAACAAAAAGATGTTGTGCTCGATTTAACTGCAAGAAAGGTCTATTACTGTATAAGCTGTGCAAAGCACAGAAAAATATTCGAAAAGAAAAAGAAGAGGGCAGAAAGGATAAGAAGGAGGAGAGAGGAGGAAGGTTTATGAATAAGGATAGGTTTATAATTGTTGAAGTAGGAAACCTTCCTTTGATTATATATAAAGGAAAAAGAGGTTATATTGCAACTCTCCATCTCTGCAAAGAATCCGTTGAAAAGATAGGAGATGTTGCCGCCTTTGTTGGAGGTGTCAAATCCATTGATGATTTTTTATCCACGAAAGTTAGGAGAGTAACCAAGTGGGCAGAAGATTTAGGTTTAAGAGAAGGAATGACCGTAAAGAGAGCAATAAGAATCCTTGATGGAGATGAAAGCTAAAACTCAAATGTTTGACCTGTCTTTATTGGAAGAGCATTGAATCCCAGATTCTTAAGCTCTTCTGCAAACTCATCTCCATCATCAACATGTTCAACAATCACTATCTCTGGATTTGCTCTCTTCACATAAGAGATTATTTCGCTCCTTCCAGCATGGGCTGAAAAATCTATGAATGTAACTGGTAAATCGACACTCAACTCATACTCATCAACAATCAGCTTACCTTCATCAAGGAGTCTTCTGCCGTTTGTACCTTCAACCTGGTAACCTGTCAATATTATTCCCGAATTTGAAGGAGCATTTAAGATATAATTAAGCACAGGACCTCCTTCAAGCATACCTGCTGTCGTTATTATTATGTTCCCCTCCTTTATTGCCTTTTTTCTATCTTTGCCTGATTCAACCATCCTAACAGATTCAACACTCTCCTTGAATTTCATAAAGTCTCTTATATAACCAGGATACTTCAGATAAATCTTTGTAATCTGCTTACCCATCCCGTCAACATATACAGGAATATCCTTTATATAACTCCTTACAACCTGAATCAACTCCTGAGTTCTACCAAGGGCAAAGGCAGCAATTATAGCAGTTCCTCCGCTCTCGACAATATCTCTAATTGTATCTATTAACTGCTTCTCTGCCTCCTTTCTCGTAGGATGGTCCTTATTCCAGTATGTTGCCTCAGTAAGCAGAACATCCACCTCACCTGGATGCTTCAGCCCTTTATGAAGTTGAGTTGGTGAATCCTTATAATCTCCTGAATAAAGAATCCTTTTACCTTTTAACTCAACAAGTATTGAAGCACTTCCCATTATGTGGCCAGCATCATAAAAGGAGAATGAAAGACCATCATAAGTTATTTTTTGATTGTATAAAGCAGGATGCCAGTGAAACTTTGCTTTCTCTATGTTTGATTGAGTAAATGGCTGCTCCTGAAATTTCAGCTTAGCAAGTTTTATAGTATCCTTCCACAAAACTTCTGCAATATCTACTGTTGGTGGTGTTGAGTACCATGGAATCTTAGAGCTCTTATACAACGAAGGTAAGTGGCCTATATGGTCAAGGTGGGCATGGCTTATTAAGGCAATATTGGGAGGGTTCGTGAAAGGCAAAGGATACCTGGGTTTTGAGTCCTTTCCAAATATCTTTATTCCGTAGTCAAACAACACTCTTTTCCCTTCTTCCTCTAACAAAAAGGCGCTTCTGCCTACTTCTCCTCCTGCTCCAAGCGAAGTTATTCTCATCATTTCACCTTCCTTAGCAATACAAATTCATGCTCTTTATCATAAGGTTCCAGATTTATTGACTGAACAACTTCAAACAAACTGGACAAATTTCTCTTTACCTCCTCAAACACATCTTTTGGCTTCTTAGTTACATCTATACTCTGACTTTTTATGCAGAGCATTGCGTAACCTCCTTTCTTCAAAAACATATTGGCATTTATCATTAAAATTCTATCCTGGTCAGGTTGAGCAACATCCTGATATATAACATCAACTTTGCCGATTTCCTCATACTCGTGAGGTTTCCTTGCATCAGCAAGTATGGGAATTATATTCTCTCTTAATTCAGCCAATTCAAGCAACTTTTGCATCATTTTTTGGCTTATTTCAACGCCGTAAACACTTCCCTTTTCAACAATATCGGATACATGGCTTACAGTAGTGCCTGTTGAGGCACCTAAATACAGAACATCAGAACCTCTTTTTAAAGGCATTTCACTTAATCCTTTTTTAATTGCTCCACCTAATTTGCTCCTGAAGGGATTCCACTCTCTATACTCAATACCATCCTCAACAACCAATTTCTCTCCGTAAACAGATATGCCGGGAGTTAAGTTCTTAGTGTAAATTCTACCTTCTTTAAAAAATACATTCTCAAATATTTCCTTCATTTCATAACTCTTTCAACGTATGTTTTAAAAAAGGAGATGAAAAAGGGTTTAGACATACTTCTCAATGTACTTGGCAAGTGGTCTTGGGTCTGCTCCTGTATATACCTGGTAAGCCAGATAAAGAGAATAAAGCCATACCAAAAGTGGTCCAATAAGTGTTATACCTAAAATGAAGCCTATTATACCCAGGACCGTTGCTTGAAGTGCATGGTATCTCTTGAACTTATCCTCTTTCTCTACAAGGAAGACAATCAAACCGACAAGCCATATTACATACGAAAGCACAGGTATCAATTTGTCGCTCTCAGCTTTTCCCTCAGCCATTATATCACCGAAATAGAGTTGAGCAGAAAGATTTAAAAACCACTACTTTATTGCCTTGACAATGAATGAAGGGCAGAGTCTCTTTATTCCTTTAATTCTTTCGATTTTTTTAATGATATCAACAGCATTCCCCCAGACTTCCGCCATGAGCATGTGGTCTCCAGTAGATGTATAGAGATATATAACACTATCATCTTTTTTTAATTCCTCCACAACCTTCACATAATACTCAGGCTCCACATCAATGCCTAAAATGCATACACCCATGCCTGCTTTTTCAGGGTTGACCCTTACGCTGAACGAGATTTCATTATTTCCAAGCATCCTTTTTATTCTTTTTCTCACTCCTGATTCGCTTAATTTTACTTTCTTACCAACCTTCTCATAAGCCAGCCTGCTATTGTTTGCTAAAATTCTTATTATTTCAGCATCCTTTTTATCCATACTATCACTTCCGAAATTCGTATAATTTTTTACTAATTGAAAACCTTTTTAAACTTTTTCTTTCCATTTCTGGATGGTGATAGCATGGAAGGAATACCATTATTAGGGGAAAAGATGCCTGAATTTGAGGCCCAGACAACCCATGGAAAGATAAAGTTTCCAGACGACTTTAAAGGCAAGTGGGTAGTGCTTTTCAGCCACCCAGCAGATTTTACACCTGTGTGCACAACAGAATTTGTTGCATTTCAAAAAAGGAAGAGCGAATTTGACAAGCTGAATGTGCAGTTGATAGGTTTAAGCATTGACCAGGTATTTAGCCACATCAAATGGGTTGAATGGATAAATGAAAATCTTAATGTAAAGATAGAGTTCCCTATAATTGCAGATGACACAGGCAGGATAGCAAAGCTTTTAGGGATGATTCATCCCTCAAAAGGAACAAATACTGTAAGAGCTGTTTTCATTGTAGACCCAGAAGGCATTCTTAGAGTTGTTCTTTACTATCCTCAAGAATTAGGAAGGAACATGGATGAAATACTTAGAATTGTAAAAGCACTGCAGGTTTCTGATGCAAACAATGTGGCTATGCCTGCTAACTGGCCCAACAATGAACTTATAAAGGATGAAGTGATTGTACCTCCTGCAAGTGATGAGAAAACAGCCAATGAGAGGTTAGAAAAAGCAAAGTCAGGCGAAATAAAGTGCTTTGATTGGTGGCTCTGCCACAAAAAGGTTTAATATCAAACCTTTTTTCTACTTTTTACAATCTTAACAGCAGTAGGAGTGACTATTAAAGCACTTCCTTCTTTATTCAAAGCAGCAATATCTCCATTTGTTTTATCGACAGCCACCTTAATATTGCTTATTATCTGCTTTAACCTCTTCGGCTGCTTTATTAAAGGCCTTGTGTCAACAATCACAATATTGCCTTCCTTTATCTCCTTTACAATTAAATCATAGTCTCCTTCATTCCTCAAAGGAATCTTTTTAACATACATCTTTGCAGGTGGATTTACTGCATCTCCTTCTCCCATCTCAAGCAATTTATCTAAGTCTTCAACACCTTCGCTCTCTTTCTTTCCAAATATCTTGTCAAGAAGTCCCATAAGCTCACCTATGCCTATTAAGGAAGGTTTGTTTTAAAAAAGTTTCTTTAACTATAAAACCTGCGTGGGTTTATGCTTGCCAGCTTTGAAGACATATTAAAAAAGCCATCTATATTCAAAGATAGAAGTGTCCTCAGCCCTCATTATATACCAAAAGTCCTTCCTTACAGGGAAAAATACATCGAGCAGATAATGAAAGTTATTGCACCTGCTCTAAAAGGAGATAGAGCCAGGAATGTATTTATATACGGAAAGACAGGCACAGGTAAAACCTCAAGCGTAAAGTATGTAATGAAAAACTTTAATGAAACGGCAAAGAAAATGAACGCAAATGCGGATATGCTTTATGTTAATTGTAGAGTTTACAATTCAAGATATAGAATATTTCAAAAACTGTTAAGGCCTTATTTCCCTGAGCTTGATAAATCAGGGTTTGGCATGTCCTACATATACGAAAAATTACTTGAAAAGCTTAACAACGGCACAAACTTTGTTATTGTACTGGATGAGATTGATATGACAAAGGACCTTGACGATTTAGTTTACACCTTGATTCGCTCAAACGACGAAAGCAATAAAGGTTCCCTTTCTCTTATAGGAATATCAAATAAACTAACATTTAAATCACAGCTGGACCCCAGAAGCAGGAGTAGTCTAAATGAAGTGGAAATCATATTTCCTCCTTATGATGCTAAACAGCTCTTTGATATATTAAAGCAGAGGGTTGAAATGGGATTCAGGAAAGGAAGTGTTGATGAAGGTGCAATATCCTTAATTGCGGCAATAACATCTCAAGAAAATGGTGATGCAAGATTCGCGTTAAAGCTCCTTTTAAAAGCCGGAGAAGTAGCAGAGGACAAAGGGTGCGATGTTGTTAAAGAAGAGCATGTAGAAGAGGCAAGGAGGCTTGTTGAGTATGATTTAGCAGCAGGAACAATAAGAACATTACCTGAAAACCAGCAAATATTGCTTTACGCCATTGCCAAGATGACATTAAACAAAAGAGTTAAGAAAATAGGTGACGATGGTTATCTATTCTCTGGTGATGTATACAATTACTATGTAAAAGTTAGCAGGTCGTTTGGCAAACATCCAAGGAGTGCCAGATGGTATAGAGAGTACATAAATGACCTGGAATCAGTTGGTTTAATATCAACCGTCTTCACGAGTAAAGGTATGAGAGGGCACACAAGGCTAATAAAAATAGGACATAATCCAAACGATATAGTAAAGATAATAGAGAAAAACTTTGGGGTGAGTAAATGAGGCTCGTTGCTTTACTCCTTATTTTTCTTCTAGTTTTTGAAGGCTGCGTTACACCTTATAAATCTTATATGAACATGCCTTGCAGCTCATTACAGAGTAAAGGAGAGAAGGTTGCCTGTTATCACAAAAGGGCAATTTATAAGGCAGCTTTTGGTGATAAAGGAGGTGCATTAGCAGATTGCCAGAAGATAAAGGCTCTTTATCCTCCTGAAACAGGGGTCTGGGGAGGAATAAAAACATCCATAGATATTATGAAGCAGATAAAGGCATTGAGGTATGATAGATGCATAAGAGATATTGCTGTAATAAGTGAAGATGAATCGCTTTGTGATGCCATGGTTGATGTAAACTATGCATTGGTGAAGTTTGTTTACAATCAATTCAGCATTGGATTGAACAAAGAGGAATGTAAAGAATCAGTAAGGGCTGAAAAAGCAAAAAGCGAAGATTTAGATAAGATATTTGATGAGTTCATTAAACTTTACTCTTAATTATTCAACCGTGATGCTTTTCGCTAAATTTCTCGGTTTATCAGGGTCATTGCCAAGAAGAACTGATGTTCTGTAAGCAAGTAATTGAAGCAAAGGAATGAAGGAAAAGAGTTGATAAGGCATCTCTTCTTTATTAACTTTAAGTAAGGCATCAACTTTATCCACATTGCCGGGAGAAGCAGCAGCAACAAATGCTCCTCTTGCCTTAACCTCTTCAACACTATAAATCATCTTAGCAAATGTTTCATCTTCAGGCATAAATGCAAATACGAAAGCATCTTCATCCATTAAACTTAAAGGCCCATGCTTTAATTCTCCACCTGGATAAGCCTCAGCATGCTTGTAAGTTAGTTCCTTAAACTTCAATGCGCCTTCCATAGCTATTGGATAACTCAATCCTCTGCCTAAGAAAAACATTTTATCGTAATTAATGCATTTTTTAGCAAGGCTTGCTATATCAATATTCAAAGATGAGGTCAATGTCTGCTTAATCTTCTCTTTATTTACTCTACCTCCAAACACAATCTTAAAGGCTATGGCAACCTGACTTGTGAATGTTTTCGTTGCTGCCACACCAACTTCAAGACCAGCATTCATTATAGCATACTCATCTGATAGATAGGTTAATGAACTGCCCATAACATTTGTTATACCTACAATTCTTGCTCCTCTTCTCTTAGCAAATTTGATTGCTTGAAGAGTGTCTGCTGTTTCTCCACTCTGGCTTATTGCAATAACCACTGTGTCTTTGTTAGGCCTTTTAGTGAAGATGTATTCACTGGCAATCACGATATCTGATTCAATACCTTTGTATTTCTCAAGTAATAACTTTAATAAATAACCTGCATGGTAACTTGTCCCTGCTGCTACTATGTGAATTGAACCAGCATTACTTATCATCTCCTCTATGTTGGAGGTATTTACTGCCAGAGCATTACCTACAACATCAACCTGCTCATTTATCTCCTTCAACATAAAATGAGGATAACCTCCTTTTTCAACCTCTTTTATTTCCCAGTTGATTTCAAGCACATCTCTTTTAACTTCTTTACCTTTATTGAATATTTTATAGCCTTCAAGGCTTACATAGCCGTAATCTCCGTCCATAAGAGGAACAAATTTCCTTGTGTATTCAACAAATGCTGCAATATCTGAGGCTAAGAAGAACTCTTTTTTACCTAAACCTATATGCAGAGGAGAATCCTGTTTAGCAAATAAAAGTTTATTAACGCCCTTAATGCCTATAACAAGAGCATAACTTCCCTTTAACTGATTTAATGTTAGCTCTAATGCTTTGAGAGGTTCAGTCTCTTTTAATTCCTCTTCAAGCAAATGAGCAATCAGCTCTGTATCTGTTTCAGAGTTGAACTTGTGGTTTTTTAACCTCAACCTTAACTCATCAACATTCTCGATTGTTCCGTTGTGAACAACCATGATGTTATTACTACAATCAGTTTGAGGATGTGCATTTTCTTCGGTAACTCCTCCATGGGTAGCCCATCTTGTATGGCCGATCACAAGCGTTGCATTAATATTATTTACTACATCCTTCAGCTCATCTACCCTGCCAACCTTTTTAAACACATAAACTTTATCGTTGATAAAACCTATGCCAGCTGAATCATAGCCTCTATACTCAAGGGACTTCAATCCCTTTATAGCAACCTCCTTTTTGTTTCTATACCCTATGTAGCCTATTATACCGCACACAAACGGGTTTTTTTATAGAATATTTTTAATCTTTCCGTTTTTGGTGATTATTGGTTTATCCGATAATATTCAAGGATTAATTCAATTTAAGTTTTTAAACATTCTCCCACACAATGATTAACATAATGAGAAAATTCAGGAAAATAACGGAAATAATGAAGAATAACATAAAAGAGGCTAAAAGAGGAGAGGCTAAGTTACTTGAGAAGTTAATGGAAAAGAGAATTCCTGATAAAAAGACAGTAGAGTTGCTAACTCCTTCTCAGGTAGATAAACACAAAGAAGAGGTGGTTAAAAGATTGCTTGAAGAGTTTGGAGATGATGGAGTTCCTGATAAAAAGACTATTGAAGAGATAAAGAAAAGGTTCGGAGAGGAAGTAGCTGAGGAATTGGCCAATGAAGTAATAGGAAGCCTTTTGATTAAGATTAATAGTGAGGACGAGAAAGAGAGGATGAAAGCTTGTTCTGCCCTTGGTGATCTGGGGGTCCCGGATAAAGAAGTTATTAATGCTCTTGCAGAGAGGTTGAGGTATGATAAAAATGAGTATGTTAGAAAAGCAGCTCTTGGCAGTCTTATGAAACTGAATGATTTAGGTTATGCTCTTGCAGCTGCTTTTGATAGAGGTTGGTTTGAGGAATCAGGAGGAGATTATAATAAAGCAGTTGAGATAGCCAAGAAAATGAAAGGAGAAGAAAGAGAGATATTAATTGATTATTTATTGGGAGAGTATCACTATTTATTAGATTATTTATTGGGAAGCTATTTTATTAGAAGCAAAGATAAAAATGTTAGAAAAAGTGTTTGTGAATTCTTAACATATATTGGATTCAAAGATGAAAGAATTATTAACGCTCTTTTAGAGAGGCTGGAAGATGAGTATGAAAATAGGGATGTTAAGGAAGCAGTTGCTAGAGCTTTAGAGAATTTAGGAGTTGCAAATGATAAGGTTATCAATACTCTTTTAGACAGGTTGAAAGATGAAAACGAAGGGTGGGAGGTCAGAGTAGCTGCTGCCCGGGCCTTAGGAGAGTTAGGAACTGTAAGAAAAGTAATTGAAGCCAAGGTAAATGAATATGAAAAGAAAGGTAAGTTGTGGAATATTGTAAAAAAAGCTATTAAATATTTAGTTAAATCAGAAATAATAGATGAAGATGGTGATGTTATTAATGCTCTTTTAAAGATATTGAAAGATGAAAACGAAGATTGGAATGTCAAAGCAGCAGCTGCTGAAGCTTTAGGTAAAATAGCTAAAAAGAATAACATGGAAAATGAGATTCTTGAGATAATCTTACCTAAAATTAACAGCAGAAACCCGGGAGAAAGATATGGAGTATGTCTGGCTTTAGGAGAATTAGGAATAGCAAATGAGAAAATTATTAACGCTCTTTTAGAGAGGTTGGAAGATAAGAATGAATCGTTGTGGGTTAGAGTAGCAGCTATTGAAGATTTGGACAAACTCAGAGCAACCAATGAAGAGGTTATCAATGTTCTATTAAGAAGATTAAAAGATGGAGATGAAGAACAGTATGTTAAAATAGCAGCTGCTGAAGTCTTAGGCAAAATAGGAGTGGCAAATGATGAAGTAATTGATGCTCTTATAGGAAGATTAAAAGATAAGAATGAAGATGTGCTTGTTAAAAGAGCATCTACTGAGGCCCTGAGAAAATTAGGAGTAGCAAATGATAAGGTGATAAATGTTCTTCTGGGAATATTGAATGATGGAAGTGAACGGGTGCTTGTTAAAATAGCAGCTGCTAAAGCCTTGGGCAATCTTGGGGTTCCGGATGAAGAAGTCATTAATACTCTTTTAGAGAGGTTAAAAGATGAGAAGGAAAATAAGCATGTTAAACAAGCAGCTAAAACAGCACTTAAACAAATAGCACAAAAACACCCAGAACTAAAAGAAGAAATAGGAGGGTTAATAGCAGGTTGAAAATAAGATAAAGCTTATATCTTGCTGAATTGGCAGATAGACCAATTATTTTCTTTAAAAAGGTTTCTCCATGGAGGGGGAATGTTTTTTAAAGGTTCACCTCCTACTTACCCTTATGGAACTCAAAGAAGTGCTGGAAAACTACAACCCTCACTGGTTTTCAGAGGTAAAACCAAAGGGTATTCCCAGGCAGAGATACCTAAAAGTTCTGGAAAAAGAGTTAAAAGAGAAGAGAATTACATTCCTGGTAGGATTAAGAAGGATAGGAAAAACAACCCTGCTCAAGCATTTCATAAGTTTTCTCCAGCACTCAATAGAGCCAACCAGGATTCTTTATTTAAGCCTTGACCATCCTCTCCTCCAAAAACACAACTTAGGAGATGTAATAAGAGAATTCAGAAAGATGAACGAAATCAGCAGAAAGGAAAAGGTTTATGTTTTCCTGGATGAGATAATGTATGTAGAGAATGCTTTCCAGTGGTTAAAGGTCCTGCATGATAGCGAAAACATCAAGATATATGCCACTTCCTCTTCTTCCTTAAATCTAAAAGATAAAAAGGCATTCCTTACAGGCAGACATATCACAATAAGGGTTAAACCTCTTTCATTTTCAGAGTACTTAATATTTAGAGGTAAAAAAACAAAAGAACCTCATTTACTGGAAAGATACTTTGAAGAGTATTTAAGAGATGGAGGTATTCCTGAATATGTGTTAAGCAGAGATGCAAGCTATTTAGTTGGATTGGCTGAGGATATAATTGCAAGAGACATCGGAAGTCAGGCAAACATATCCAACCTGCTTAAGTTAAAAGAACTATTTCTTCTCCTTGTAAGCCATACAGGTAAAATGATAACTTATTCCAAGCTCTCAAAACTTTTAGGTATAAAGCAGGAGACAGTGGAGCAGTACATTTCCTACCTAACATCATCTGAACTTGTTCATCTTGTGTATAGATGGGCTAAATCGTTCAACGAAAGGGTTTATTCGCCCAAAAAGGTTTATTTAGGGGATGTAGGCTTCAGGTATGCTTTAACAGGTAAGTATTCCTCAGGCTCAAATCTGGAGAACCTGGTTTTTCTGGATATAATGGAAAAAGAACCCTTCTACTACTTTGAAAAAGGCGTTGAAATAGATTTTATAACAAAAAGTAAAGAGGTGTTTGAATGCAAGTTAAGGGAAATCAACGAGAATCAAAAGAGGGTCTTAGAGAAGTTTAAAAGGAGGGGTTATAAAATACATATAGTGAGGGGTTATAGGGACTTTATTTAAAAAGGTTTCTCCATACAGGGGGAATGTTTCTTAAATCACCTCACCCTGAACCTGTAAACAACAGAGCTCCCAATCTTTATTTTATAAGTACCCTTTTCCCCTAGCTTCAAAACAGCCTTGCCCTTTATCACATCTAGGGTTGAAAACCAGACATTGTTCCTCACTACACTTATCTTTCCATTCCAGGGTTTTCCATCTTTTGTTATTCTTATGGCTATTATCCTTTCTCTTCTTGGTTCACCCATTAACTTCACATTCACATTCCTTTCTTCGAATAAGAGAGTAAACAATATTAGCAAAGGAAGTCCAAAAGGGAAAAGAAGCAAAGATAAATTTACATCCAATTCGGATGAGGTAATTTTTGTATTTAAACTTTCCACATCCAGTTCAAATGAATTCATATTTATGCTCGATGTTCCCTTTACTTCTAAGCATGTGTTAAAAAAGCACTCATCCAGATTGAACCTTACAAAGCCCTTAACATCTGTTTCATTGCTTTCTGGAAGGACAACTGTACAGACAATATCCTTTGCCTTATACCTTGTTGAATAAATATAAACACCTTCCCTTTCAGGGGTGTAGTAGGCAACGCCGTCCTTTGTGGTAATTGAGAATCTATCTTTACTGTTTGTAACATTAACTTCAACATTGCTCAAAGCAAAGCCTGTTGAGGTATCTATGACCTTTACCCACACAACATCCCCGACATAGGCAAGCTTTTTAGCATCAATCAACACAACCTTCTCCTTGTAGCAATCTTTCACTATTGTAATTAAATTTGTTCTGAACGTTCCATTGTCTGGCCTGTATGTAACAAATCCTTCCTTATCAAACACAAATGTTCCATTGCTCTTAGTTTTCTCCAGTCCTGTTTTGTTAGAGTAGAAGAAAGCAATTACACTTCCATTAAAATCAGTATTTATCGAAAACTCTTCATCAACACAAACCTGCAAAGGCGCAGATAAAGAATAAATATCCTCACATTTAAAGAATATGATGAATGATGAATTACCTATTGTTAGATTGTATGTTGTGTTTAAAGGGACTTCAAACTCAACACTTCCTCCGAAATCTGTTTTTTTACTTATATTTACACCAATGGTTTTATTTACCAGCAGTACATTTACACCTGATAAAGGCAAATGGTTGTCATCAAAAACATTCAAAAAACCTGTTCTGCAATCTGAAAATGCTTCAAATGATACAGCATTCAACATGGAAAAAAGCATGAATAGGGCAATAATTCTTTTCACTTTCTCTCCCCAAACTCTTCTAAGAATCGCTCATACTCCTCAAGCATTGATTTTGTTATTGATGGTTTCCTTTTCTTTATTAATTTTAATGCATTGGCTGTCTCAAACTTTTTTCTTTTACCCATCTTTACTTCCATCAAAGCCAGCTTCATTTCTCTTACTATGCTTGCTATATCTGCTCCGCTGAAACCCTCGGTTGCTTCTGCCAATTTATCAAGGTCAAAGAGTTCAGCAAATTTACCCAGATGGATTCTGAATATTTCCTTTCTTACTTCTTTTGAAGGAGGTCCTACATATATAATTTTATCGAACCTGCCGGGCCTGAGCAAAGCTTTATCAAGCATGTAAGGAAGGTTTGTAGCTCCTATAACAACAACCTTATCCAGTCCTCTTACTCCATCAAGTTCCTGCAACAACTGGCCCATTAAAGGATTTACACCCGTTCGTGCAGGCGCAACAGTTTCTATCTCATCTATGAATATTATAGCAGGAGCATTTTCCCTTGCCCTGTTAAACTCGCTCTTTATTATCTCTGCTGCATGCTCAAATCCCTTCTCCAATAACTCTGCACCTGAGAGTAGTATCAAAGGAACTCCAAACTCACCGGCACTTGCCTTAACTATGTATGTCTTACCTGTTCCAGGAGGTCCAAAGAGCAATATGCCCTTAGGTGGCTTAATATCAAATTCTTTAACCAGGTGCTCGTACTTGATAGGTAGCTCTATTGCCTCCTTCAAAGCCTTTTTCACTTCCTCCATATCAGCAACATCCTTAAATGTTAAAACTTTCCTTTTTTCCTTTCTCTGAGGTTTACCCATCCTTCTTTCAAAGTCCAGTTTAAATTTCTCATACTCTTCAATCTGGCTTAATGTTACAGATGGCTTCGAATTTCTTATTACCTCTTCCAGATCCTTCATTGTTATAGGCTCAATCCTGCCTGATTTCTTTGCCCTTTCAGCTGCAATTCTTGTAGCCTCCTTAACAACATTTGCAATATCTGCCCCTGTGTACCTTTCTGTTAGTTCTGCGAGTCTATCATAATCTATTCTGGCATGAGGGACTCTCTTTATGTAGATTTTGAATATCTTCTTCCTTCCTTCATAATCAGGAGGGCCCATGTATATGATTTTGTCTATTCTGCCGGGCCTGAGCAAAGCAGGGTCCAGAAGCTGAGGAACATTTGTAGCAGCAACAAATATAACAGGCTTATCATCTCTAAACCCATCCAGCTCTTGAAGTATCGTGGTTAATATTCTTGGTGTAACATCATCTGTTGTTGAAAGGGTCCTTTTCTTTGCTATTGCATCAATTTCATCAAAGAAAAGAATTACAGGAGCCTCCTTTCTTGCCTTTTTAAACAGCTCGGCAAACTTTTTCTCACTCTCACCGTAAAGAGAACTCAGCAATTCAGAACACTTAACATAGTAAATCCTGTAATCTATCTCCTTTGCAAATGCTCTCATTATCATTGTCTTACCTGTTCCAGGAGGTCCAAATAATAAAATGCCTCTTGGTGGCTTAATCCCATAAGCATAGGCAATCTCAGGCTTCTGCAATGGAGTCAATATGCTTTCAACAAGTTCCTTTTTAACATCCTCGTAGTTAGCAACATCTTCAAGTCCCTTTTCACCTGCTGATAAAGTTAATTCAATAACACCTGGCAAGCCTATCTCTTCTGTTTCCTTTCTCTTCCTTATCTCCAGCTCTCTTGAAAGATTTATACCCCAATTTTCAAGGAAGTAAATCAAACCTATTGAGGCCAATGCATACACAGGCATCTCAATTCTATAATCCAGGCCTGCCAGTGAATAAACGAAAATGTAAGCAATAGGCACAAATAAAAGGGAAAGCGAAGCGTACAGCTCAACTTTCTTTCCACCTTTGATTATCCTTCCTGTAATAAAAGGAGGAAGATAAAGAACAACTGCCCATATAAGCAATTGCAAAAACCCAGTATCAACAAATAAGAGCCTTATTAAATCCTCGAACATCGTGCCAAGCGCAGGACCAAAATCAAGTGCATTCCTCAGGTTGGTTAAGTTTGATAAAGAAGTTTCGAACGCATCTCCAAAATCAAATATGGAAGGAAACTCCTTCCTCATAATGTTTGAATCAGTAAAGTATATGTTATGGATAACTGGGAAGTAAGCAGAGTTATCAACCTGCCACAGAGCAGATAAAAGAAGGATTAACAGGACAGAAGGAATACTTATGAGCAGGCTTTTCTTTGAACCAACTTTGTATGAGATTATGAGCATCGCAGCATAAACAAATCCGCTTATAAGAGAGAAAGGAAATGGGATAAAAGGTAAGAAAATGAGAATTTGCAAAGCAGCTATTATGTTCCAGAAATCCCATACCTTAAACAAAACAATAGCTGTTGCAAGTAGCCATATCCAGGCAAATACCGTGCTTTGATAAGCGAATGCAAACAAAGCCATAATAGTAAAAACAATTACACCTATCTTCGGGTCATTGTAAGCAATAAATCCAGGAATAAGAGCAAGTAAAGGGGCTAAAACAAAAGGGTAAAATGGAATGGCCAAAAACAAAGATAGAGCTCCAAGAAAAACAAGCAGAGCATTCATCAGTTTATCATTTGCTGTTAAGACCTGGGTATAAGCCTTTAACTTGACACTCGTTAATGAAGCCATTGGTCTAAACTTGATTAAAATTGTTTAAAAACCTATTTTTCTTCTGGCATTACATAAGACAGGACATTTCCTTCTATCTTATACTCATCACCACAATCTTGAAATTCAACAGGGCACGGTTTATAGTAAAGAGTGACATCATACCTGGCCAATCTACCTGGAGGTGGTTTTACATTTGAGAAAGTGAATGAGAGTACCTTGCTTTCTCCTTGCTCAATATCTTCATTGAGCTGTCTTTCAATCCTTGCTGACTTGTATCTTACAACTGCTCTTGTTATCTTTGCGTTGTATCCAAGATTGTTTGTTATATTCATTTTGAATATAACATTACCATGCCAGTAATAGGAGATGAATGCATTGCAACCTATCTGAGGTGGAAAAAGGCAGTATTCCTTAACTGTGCCCTCAGGGCTAAGGAAACCGCCTGCAAACAGCACAACAATTACAATGCTCAGAACAAGTATTGCCCAACCATATGTCATTAAATACTCTATGGATGCCTGACCCTTCTTATTTTCCCTCAGCTTTATTATAACATCATCTCCTTTTTTCTCCTTGGTTATATAACCCAGGAGTTCCAATTCTGAGAGGATGAGCTTCAACTTTGATGAATGCCAGTTAAGCTTTAATTCCAGTGCAGACCTTTTTATCTCCTTTACATCATGCAAAATATCTAAAACTGCCCTTTCATCTTTGCTTAAATTGGCCTCTTTTTTAACTCTGGATTTTAGTTTATTTATTATAAAAAGGGTTATTCCAAGCCCCACAACAAAAAGTACAATTCCTTCTAATCTCTTTTCTTTCTCATTAATCCACAGCTCTTTATCAGAGTAGAGAAGAACGTGGTAATTGAACACTTTTTCATTGGAAAGTGTGATGTTGTAGGAGCCTTGTTTCAACTTTATTGAAGTTACAGTAGAGTTTAAATGTTTGGTTATATTGCCAGGTTCTATATGCAATGTGTAATTCGGCAAATCAGTATGTATAATCAGTTCAGGTGAGAAAGATATTGTTGCAAGTAAAAGCAAGGCAAACAAATACTTCATGGTTATCTGTTTAGCATGAGCTGTTTTTAAAATATTCCGAAATGGCATTTCATAAGGTTTTTAATATTTACTGTGAAAAAACTAACCTCATGGGCATAGTCATTTATCACTACATCGTTGATGGGAACCTCCCTATAAAAAGCAGGGAAGAAGCTGAAAGATTAGCAAGAGAGATAGCAAAAGAGATAGACATGCTCATTGTTTCGGGTCCTCATGCGTTCGAAGGTGAAAAGGACCCTGGCTTCACTGTTCTAACAGGAATCGAATACTCCTCAATAACAATCCATCATTTCAGTGAAGATAACCACTTTGTATTTATAGATGTTACTTCTTGCAAGGAATTCTCAAAAGATAAAATAAAGAAATTTTTAGAAGAGAAAGGAATGAAAATAAAGAGGGAGCTGTTTTTCATTAGAGATACATTATGACGCCGGGGAGGGGATTCGAACCCCTGAACCCTTTCGGGCACCGGATATCTCATAGCCTCGAGTCCGGCCCGTTAACCACTCCGGCACCCCGGCTACAGTATTTTTCCTTTAATTCTTTAAAAGTCTTTATCTAAATCATTCAATTGTTAAATGCTTATCCCAAACACCTTAATAAACACATAAAAACATTTTCTATTATTTTATTATTGATGCTTAAAGGGATAGGGAAAAACTCGAAGACTAAGGAAAAGAAGAGCTTAAAGCTTAATGAAATCAGCAATGCTACTATTGAAAAAAGGCTGGAGAAGTATGCTGAAACATTTAGAGATAGAGATTGGGTAAAAAATATACTCTTACTCTTGCTATTCAATTCAGATATAAATAAAGTCAAGAGAATTGTATCTTTAATAACTATCTCAGGAGAGGAAAGAGAGAAAATTAATAAAGGTGTTGAACAAATCTTTTCTAAAGTTAACAGTAAAAATCCCATAGAAGGTAGAACTATGTGGACCCTTTTTGAGGAATTGGGAATTAAGAAAGAAGAAATCATTGATGAGCTTCTAAACATGCTAGGGAACACAAATGAAGAGGTCGGAAAAGCTACTGTTAGTGTTTTAGTTAAAATAGCGAAGAAAAACGGTATTGAAGAGGAGATTGCAAATAAATTATTGAAGAGGATTAACAGTAAAAGTTCTATAGAAAGAGAGATGGTTTGTTATGCTCTTGGTGAGTTAGGAATTGCAAGTAAAAAGGTTATTGAAGGCCTTATGAAGATGAAAAAAGACAAAAACAAAGATGTCAGAGAAGCTGCTAAAGAAGCTCTTAGTAAAATAGCAAAATATTCTGAAGAAAAATAAACGCAAACTCTACTCTCAATTAAGTTTAAAATCCCTACTACTCAAATGCCTTCATGGCAAAAAAGAAATCAACAATAGAGGGTTTAATTGGAGAGGAGTTAAAAGATGAGATTTACAGGATTACAGAGATAGTTATAAGCGAGAAACTTGAAGAATTTGATAAAAGGCTCAGAGAGCTGGAAATTGTCAAAGCAGAGATTGTAGAGGTTCAAAATGAGTTAAAGCATGAGATTGAGAAGTTAAGGAGAGAGGTCAAAGAGGAGAAGAAAACCGCTTCATCAAGGCTTACTGAAATAAATAAAGGATTATCGGAGATACTTGGAAAGCTGAAAGCCATTGAAGAAAAGCTGAAAAGTAAAAAAAGAAAGTAGTTATCTCTTCCCTCCTTTCTTGCTTTTTGTTTTCTGGCCCTTCCTGAACTCTATCTTTACACTCTTTTTTGTAGATATTCCTAAAAACCTGTATACAGGGCAGTAACCTATTAATGCTGTTGAAACCAGGGCAAGGCCTATCAAAACACTCAACCACTCATAACCTTTGATCACTTCAAAAAAGGGTAAAACCACCAAAACAGCTCCTAAAACAAATCTGATAATTTTATCGTAAAAACCGATATTTTCCATTTAGTTCACCTAAAAGGATTTGACCAACAAGTTTTTTAAACCATAATTTTATAATGTTAAAAAAGGCTGGGGTCGCCTAGTGGTAGGGCGGCAGCCTGCTAAGCTGTTTCCCGCAAGGGATCGTGGGTTCGAATCCCACCCCCAGCGCTTACAGATTTTTAAATAATTCGGTTAAAATGGCTAATGTGAAGGAAATCGTTTATGCAATTGAGGATTACAAAGCAAACATAAAGCCTGTCTTAATATTCACAATTCCGTTCTTAATATCCCTGCTCATTAGCATCAGCCTCTCCCACCTTACATTTCTCGCAATAGGGGGGGAATTTTTAAGAATAGGGAACATACCCTTCATTTCATTACTCGAACTTACCTTGCTGTTCATAAGCGTGGGTGTTGCCCTCTACTTAATAGCATTCACATTTACAGGTATTTCACTTGTAGTGAAAGAAGGAAGAATCTCAAGGATCAGGAATGTTCTGTTTGAAGAAATATTCTGGCACAGGCTGAACAAAGTGTTCTTATTTCAATACTTCATATTCCTTTTAATATTTTTAATTCAACTCTTGATTTATGTGCTGGCCTTACCTTCCTCTCTATTCCTGATTTTAAGTTTCCTTATAACATATATCTTCTTCTTTGTTCCCTATGCCATTGTAATTGATGATTATGAACTGTCAGTAGCGATATACAAGTCCCTTATTTTCCTGAAGAAGCAACCCCTGCTACCATTAATATGGGCAATTATTGGGTCTTTAATGGTCGCTGTCTCTGCACTTGTATTCATGGCATTGCTCGATTACTCAATTGCAAAGTACATTGTTTTACTGATAAACGCGTTTTTCATAGCTCCTTTCCTTATAGTCTATGGTGCCCATCTTTATTTAAGGAAGTACCCAATGACCTTAGAGGTGGCTAAATGAACCAGACAGAAAAAAGAAAGGAAGAGCATATAAATCAAGCCTTAAATGCATCAAATCAGTATGTAAAAACAACAGGCTTTGAATGCGTTGAGTTAATTCACAACGCTCTTCCAGAACTGGATTTTGAAGAAATAAACACACAAGTCAAACTTCTTGGTAGAACATTCTCATATCCTATTTACATGGCAGGTATGACAGGAGGTTATAAAAAAGCAGGTGAAATCAATAAAAGATTGGCTAAACTCGCTCAACAATACAATATTCCATTTGGCCTTGGAAGTCAGAGGGCAATGGTGGAGAACCCTGAATTAAAATATACCTATGATGTAAAAAAAGATTATCCTGACGTATTCTTAATAGGCAATATAGGTGGTGTTCAATTGAAGAGTTATTCTACTGAAAAAATTGAATGGATTATAAAGAGTGTTGAACTGGATGCATTAGCTATCCATTTAAATCCCCTGCAAGAGATAGTTCAACCAGAAGGAGACAGGGACTTTTCCGGAATTGCCGAAAGGATAGCTGAAGTCAAAGATATCATAGATGTCCCTATAATCATAAAAGAAGTCGGCGCAGGTATAAGCAGGGATGTGGCATTAAGGTTGAAATCTTTGGGCATCAATGTTATAGATGTAAGTGGAAGTGGGGGGACAAGCTGGGCCAAAGTTGAGATAAAAAGAGGTGGAAAGCTAACGGCATTTGCTGAATGGGGGATTCCCACTGCCTTGGCCATACTCAGAACAAGAGATATTGTAAATGTTATAGCAACAGGTGGGATAAGAAATGGTCTGGATGGAGCTAAGGCAATTGCATTAGGCAGTGTTATGTTTGGCTCTGCATATCCTTTCCTCAAAGCCGTATTTGAAAATAGAGAAAATGAATTCATTGAGGGTCTTATACATGAATTAAAAGTAGCAATGTTTCTGACAGGAAGTAAGGATATAAAAAGCCTTAGAAATGCAAAGTATTACATAACAGGATGGCTCAAAGATGCTCTGGCAACCATCTCCCAAAACAATTTTAAATAAAGTGTAAGAGTTAGAGTTGTGTACCTTGTCAAATTCAACTCTTTAAGCAAGGAGATGCTCTTATTCGATGAAAAACTGGTTAAAATAAAACTTAAAGAAGGGTTAGTTCTTGACATTAGATTTAAAGAACCGCTTCATTGCACAGGTTATTTTGATGGTCTGGGATGGCATCCTTGCCCTTATTCAAACAAAGGAATTAAAAAATGTGAATTTTGCAAATCAAAAGATATAAGCAGACTCTACACAGTTGCTGATGAATCCGGATTCGAAAAAATCTACAATAAAATAAAGAACAGTGAATTCTCCATTTATCTCGCCTTATTTGGAAACAAAATCAAGTGCGGAGTAACTCAATCCAGAAGAT
>JALVSQ010000004.1 GCA_027024255.1 Microcaldota archaeon | reverse complement strand
TGCATAACTTAACATACGAGAGTTTGTTTAAAGTGCCCTTTTACAGGTTAACATTAAAGGCTGTGAAAGACGATAAGCCCATATCAGCAAGGTTTATTGTTGAGAATGAGAGTTATGAAGGCTCGTCTATAACCCTCTCAGTTCCAGAAGGTTATGTAAGTGGATACATGTTTTATGAAGGCATTAAGAGGTTCTTTAACATAACCGTATCAAACGATACAGTAAGGTACATAAGTGTAACTCCTTTAAAGGCCCATGTTAAAATAGTGAATAGTTTTGGAGAGCCTGTTGATGGCTTTGTGGAGATAAACGGAAAGAATTACACAGGCCAGGAGTTTGATATTCCTCTGCCTTATTATGGTTATGTTTGCATTGCAGGAGCATCCAATATCACGAAGAGGGTTAAGATAGAAAGTGAAAACACCACAATTGCTTTTGATAGGGAGGCACCTTTTGTTAAAGTATTAAGAGCCTCTTACAACGATACTATATTTGAAATAGAGTTCTCGGCAATTGATGAAGGAGCATATGCATCGGGCATTAAGGAGGTTAATGTAATAGCAGTTCACAAGAAGCCGTTATTTGGAAGCATTTCACCCATAGGCTACAATACATATCTTTACTCCACCAAGATATCAAACCTCACTGATAATATCACATTCACTATAAAAGTTGAGGATAATGAGGGAAATGTAAAGATAGTTGAAGGCAAATACATCGTTGAAAAGAAAGAAGAAAATAAGGAGGAGACAGGTGATTTAACATTTGTTTATGTTATAATTGGTGTAGTTTTATTGGTATTGCTTTACTTTGCATTCATTAAACTAAAAGATTTACTTTCAGATTAGCCTTCAGAAACATTTATAAATACTTATCTCAATAATTATAATTGGTGGTTAAAGATGCCAAGGCGTAGGAAGATTGTGATTAACAAAACAATCGAAGATGAATGGGTGGAGAAATTTAAATCACTTAATCCAAAGGAAGTGCTGAAGGAAAGGGTTAAGGAGTACTCTAAATTGGCTTCTCAGGTTGAGAGGGTCGTTAGAGAGAGCGAGAAGTTGTACAAAGAGCACAGGATTAACTCAAAGGACTTGATGAGCATGGGATTGCTGCCGGTTCAAAAGGCTTATGAATACCTAAGGAGCAGAGGGTATGAGATATCATTTAGAGCCTTTGGAGGCAGAATAGAAAGAGGTTCAATACCTTCTGTAAAGTTTGGAAGGAAAAGGTATGTCCCTGTGCAATTCCTTGAAGATTTACTTAATTTAGATACAAAGTTTTACACTGTAAGAAAGGCATATGAGGTTTACAAGAAGTATGAGCCAAATATAACATTCAGAGCATTTATAGGAAGGGTTGAAAAAGGAACTTTACCTTCAATAAAGCTGGGTTCAAGAAGATTGATTCCAAAGGAGGCTCTGGATGCCTTAACACATGTTGCAAAGAACTACTATACAATTTCTCAGGCAATGAAGGTATTGAGGAAAAACGGCATTAAGATAAGGAGGAATGCTTTTGAGAGAAGGATAGATAGGGGTAGAATACCTCATGTAAAAATAGGAGGTAGGAGATTCATTCATAAAGATGTTCTGAATGAGTTGATAGAGAAAGAAAAGGCATTGAAGAAATAAGGCATCTTTAACCACCACCCTTTATTTTTATTTATTTCGTATAACTACTGAAATATGGCTTTACTTCTGGATGTGGATTATGTTGCAAAGGATAAGACAGAGGTTCTTTTTTATACTCCCTCAGGTGTTTTTAGATACGCTTACAATCCTTATCTTCTTGTAGAGAACATAAAAGAGGAAGATATTAAGAAAATAAAGTTCATACATCATGGAGAGGTTGTAGAGCCACTCAAATATGAAAAATTGAGAAAGGTTCTGTTTGGTAAGCCTATTGACTTATTCAAATTAGAGTTCAAAAAGCCTTCTTATATACCTAAGGTTAAGGAGTTCCTTAAAGAGAATTTCAATGCTAAATGTTATGAGTATGATATTCCTTTCAAAAAAAGGGTTGTGATAGACTTCCAGCTTACTCCTCTTGATGAACTTGTTATGGATAAAGTTCCTAAAACAGTTGAAGGAAATCATGAATTGAACATATTGGCCTTTGATATAGAGGTGTATAATCCTCGGGGAAGTCCTGACCCTTCGAAGGATAAAATAATCCTGATAAGCTATGCAACATCAAATGAAAAAGGTGTTCTTTCCTTAAAAGGAAGTGATAAATATGACTTCGTAAAGAAGGTACCTACTGAAAAGCTTTTGCTTGAAGAGTTTTCAAGAGTAGTTGAGAGGATTAATCCAGATGTAGTCGTTGGTTACAATTCATCTGTATTTGACCTGGTATATATGTATGAGAGAGCAAAGAAGTTAAAGGCGAACCTTAAACTTGGAAGGTTTGTAGATAAGGTGAGAAAGGTCAGCAGAGGACTGGTAAAAGGTTTCCACATATCAGGTAGAATACATGTGGACCTTTATCCTGTAGCGAGGTTGTTGGGAGGCATAGGAGCAATAGATGTTGAAAGATACACCCTTTATGATGTCTACAAAGCAGTTGTCGGAAAGCAAAAACCCATGGTAAACAGAATGAACATCTGGAAGATGTGGGATTTAAACGAGTTAGATGAACTCCTTTATTATTCCTTAATGGATGCAGAATCAACATATGAGATTGCAAAGGAAATTCTTCCTCTGGAAATGGAGTTATCTAAGCTTGCACATTCTCCTTTATTTGAGACTGCGTTAAGCACAACAGGTCAGCTTGTTGAAAGCTTGATGATGTTCAATGCTTTTAAAAGAGGAGAGATTATACCCAGAAAACCAAAGCAGAGGGAAATAGAAGAGAGGATGGCAAATCCTATTGAAGGAGCTTTTGTAAAACTGCCATCTCCAGGAGTCTATGAGGATATTGCTGTTCTTGATTTTAGAGGACTGTATCCTTCAATTATTGTAACTTACAATGTGGACCCATCTACATTAAGCCCAGAAGGAGAGATTGAATCGCCAATAGGTGCAAGATTCAAGAAGAAGCCAGAGGGTTTGATGCCCTCTATTCTCAGGGAATTAATAGAAAAAAGGGAAGTGATGAAAAAAAGATTGAAGGAACTGGATAAAGATTCTATGGAGTATAAGCATCTCTATGCAAGGAGCCAGGCATACAAGATACTTGCAAATAGTTTTTATGGTTATCTGGGATATGCCAGAAGTAGATATTATTGCAGGGAGTGTGCTGCAAGTGTTACTGCCTGGGGTAGACAGCATATAAAGGAAGCAGCAAGCGAAGCAGAGAAGATGGGCTTTCATGTCCTCTACATCGATACCGATTCTTTATTCCTCCTGTTGAACGATAAAACAAGAGAGGATGCAATTAATTTTCTGGATTATATAAATTCCAGGTTGCCGGGCATAATGAGGATGGATCTGGAAGGTTTTTATAAAAGGGCTGTTTTTGTAAGCAAGAAAAGCGAAAGGAAGGGAGCAAAGAAAAAATATGCTCTGTTATCCTATGATGGAAGAATAAAAATAAGGGGGTTTGAGCTGGTTAGAAGGGATTGGAGCCAAATAGCAAGGAAGACACAGGAGAAAGTTCTTGAGATAATATTGAAGGAGGGGAGCAAAGAAAAGGCAGTGGAATATGTAAAAGGTGTGATATCTAAATTAAGGAATAAAGAAGTTCCTCTGGATGAGCTTGTGATTTACACTCAAATAACAAAGGATATATGGGATTATGAAACAACAAGCCCAGAAGTCAGTGCTGCAAAGAGGCTCAGCAAGGCAGGTAGAAAGGTAGGACCAGGAACCATTATAGGCTATGTAATAACAAGCCAGGGCACATCAATCTCTGATAAAGCGTGGCCTGTGGAGATGGCAAATGATTATGACCCTGAATACTATGTAAACAACCAGATAATTCCATCTGTTATGAAAATCCTGAAAGAGTTAGGAGTTAATGAAGAGGAATTGAGGATTGCAGGGAGGCAAAGAGGCCTTGGTGAATTCATGTAGTTAACACTTTTTAACACAAGGTTTAAAAACATTCTTTAAGAATAGTACTATATGGAACTCGATGACCTTGATATGAAAATTCTGGAAGAGTTCGGAAAAAATCCTCGGGCCTCTTTCAGGGAAATAGGAAGAAAATTAAAAGTTCACACAGCCACAGTTATCAGGAGATTCAACAAGCTTATAGATGATGGTATTATATTGGGCACATGTGTGAAAATAAATTTTGAGAAATTGGGTTTTATGAGTTCTGCCTGGCTCATGCTCAATGTTGATTTGACAAAGAAGAAAAAGATACTTAACTTTATAAAGAAAGAAAAGAGGGTTGTTAAAGCTTATGAGATAACAGGTTCTTTTGATATTGCAATTGAAGTCATTGTAAAGGATGTTAAAGAATTGAAGGAGATAATAGAGAAAGTGGCTGGAGTGGATGGAGTGAAGAGAGTTGAAAGCAATGTTGTGTTAAGCAAGGTTAAGGATTACTGCCTTATGGAAGATGGTTTGCCTATCTAAACAGGTAAGTTTCCTCCTTTGAGCATTCTTTCCAGTTTGGCCCTTAAAGACCTGTTTTTCTTAAACTGGTTAAACATCTTTTCCATCTTGAAGAATTGATTTGTTAAGGCTCTTACTTCCTCTGGTTTTGTGCCTGAGCCTCTGGCAATCCTCTCAACCCTTGAAGAGCTCTTCCTGACTATTTCAGGGTTTCTTCTTTCTTCCATGGTCATGCTTTCTATTATTGCCTTGAACCTTTTCATCTGAAGTTCGCTCTTTGAAAGCATTTCCTCAGGAATTTTGGCTGCAAAACCAAGATTGGAGAGTATTGAAGATAAGGGACCCATTTGTTGAGTTGCCTTTAATTGCTCGTAGAAGGTTTGTAGATTAAACTCTTCACCTAATTCAATGTTAATTCTCTCTTTTTCAAATTTCTCAATGACTGACTTTATGTCAGGCATTCCTAAAAGTCTTGAAACAAATTTTTGAGGATTGAAAAGCTCTAAATCCTCTAATTTTTCACCTGTACCTATAAACGCAATTTTTGCATTTGCTTCTGCTACGCTTGTTAAGGCTCCACCAGCCTTTCCAGAACCATCCATCTTTGTTACAATGACTCCTGAAATAGGGATTGCCTCTAAAAATCCTTTTGTTTGCTCTCTGCTTAAATGGCCTATGTCTGCTGATATTACTAAGAATACTTCTTCTGGCTTCAATTCATTGTAAATATCTTTTAATTCTTCTTTCAAACCTTCATCTAACGCATTTCTTCCTGCTGTATCAACTATTATTACATCTGCTTTTTTCATGCAATTTTTTACTATGTCCTTACTTGACCCATTACCTGTGCAAAAATCAACATTTATCTTCTCAGAGAGTTGTTTGAGCTGTTCTTTTGCAGCAGGTCTATCCACATCTGCTCCAATTAAAAGGACACTTAAACCCAGTTTTTTGTAAAATAAGCCAAGCTTTGCAGCAGTCGTTGTTTTTCCAGAGCCATAGAGCCCGACTAACATTACTCTATGCTTGTCAGTTCTTGGCTTATACTCTTTACCCACTATCTTTACTAATTCGTCATAAACAACCTTTATTACATACTCTCTCAATGTCATTGAGGCAGGTCTTTCTTCATTTAGAACCCTTTTTTCAATTGATTTAGATAATTTTAATACAAGACCAACATCAACATCACTTGCAATGAGTATTCTCTGGATTTCCTTTATAAGTGACTTAACTGCTCTTTCATCAACGACTGTTTTGCCTAAGAATCTGTTTATTGCTTCTCTGAGAGCATTCTTTAACATTATATCAACCCGATGAAGGTCAGTATTATTATAAGTGCTAAACCAATGAATCCTGTGAGAGCAACAATAACAAGATTGAGAAGAGATAACTTTATGTTGAATCCAAGGGCATTCAGGATTAAGAGAGAGATTATCCCTGCAATGCTGTTCATAATGACTTTTTTTATGTCAAGAGCATTTACTAATTTGAATATCAGGTAAGTAACTATTAAAGCAATTAATAGTACTGTTATTTCCACTACAATCATGTTTTAACTTAAACCAGGGATTGTTTAAAAAACTAACCTTTGATTATCCTGACCACTCCTCTTGTTGCATCTACCTCAACTACATCCCCATCCTTCAACCTTTTTATGAGACCTTTTATTCCCACAATGCATGGAATTTTCAATTCCCTGCTTACTATGGCAGCATGGCTTGTTAAACCTCCAACTTCTGTAAGGATTGCCTTTGACTTCTTCATTATGGGCAGATAATTAACATTTGTAAATGGAGCTACTAAAATTTTGCCTTCCTTAAACTTTGGTATTTGAGAGAGGTTAAGAACTATCTGAACTTCACCTATTACCTTTCCTTTGCTTGCAGGGGTTCCTTTTAATTCGTTCACATCTTCCTCTGGAAAAGCAAGTCTATACAGCTCTTTTCCTAGATAAATAAAGATTTCTCCATTAAGTAAAACATATGTCCTGAATTTCTGAACCTTTTCTATTTCTTCAACATTGATTTGTTTGCCTGAAAGAATCTCTACAAGCTCATCTGGTGAAAGCTGGTATATTTTTCTTAATTCATTAATAGAGATGTTCCCAAACCTCTTTTCAAAGACCTTTCTTATGAATATATTTACTTTATTCAAGACATCTTTTTTCCTTTCGTTGTAATAGAACATCATATCCTGTATAAGGCTCCATTTTTTAGCAAGCTGTGCAGGTAACTTTCTCTTCAATTCTTTTATTTTATTTATCCTTTTAAAGAAAGAATTTACCTCTTCTTTTAACTTCTCTTTCTTTTCTTTTTCTATAATTTTTTTAAGTTTGCGTGAGTCAAGTATTTCACCAATGTAATCGTGGTATATATGGTAAAATCTTTTTTCCAGATTTTTTAAAGATGGTTCGCCTGTTTCCATATGCTCAAGAATTTTTGTTAAAAATAGTTCATGATTTGAAAGTCTGTCAAGGCTGAACAAATTCATGAGTAAAAATTCTTTGTCTTCTTTCTTTAAGTTTGCTTTGGTTACTTCTCTTTCCATCTCTTCTAAAATTTCTTTTTCATAATACGCTTGAACTAAAAACGGAGTAACATCTACATAGTAGCCATACATCTCGTATGATTTAAACAATTCATTGATGAGTTTTTTCCCTTTTTTGTTTAATCTGTTCTCTTCGAAAAGGGCATTTACATCGTGATTTATCAGATTTAAGAGATTTTTACTCAGCTCTTTTTCATTTTCTTTAATGTAATTCCAGTACTTTTCATCTGAAAGGAGCTTCTTCAAGATTTTTTTAGATATGTGTTCAAAATCTTCTGGAAAAACCCAATTTACGCTTCCATTTTCGATTATACCAACGAGAGGAGGCATCTTGAATTTTATATCAAGAATTGAGTAAGGGAGGGAATAGGCTTTTGCAATCAAACATATCGGAAAGAAGGGTGTTATTGAAGTTTTGTAAACAACATCCAGTCTTTTTTTCAAGGCCTCAGGAATTTCATTCAGTACTTTCATTTGAGCACCTTAAAACCCAAGCACTTTTTCATCGTATTTGCTTAATAAGTCAAGGTAACTTGGATCTCCTGTTATCTTAAAGAGTTGAGCACATAAACTCCTTATTTCAACAGCATTGCCTTTCCTTTTAGCTTCTTCCAGCTTGTTCTTTAAGCTTTCTTCATTCTCAGTCATTTGAGATTTATGAAGCAGCTTTGAAGTTTCAACATTTTTTTGAACTGTTTTGGTTATTTTAAGATTTGACAGTAATGTTGGCTTTTTTGGTTGAGCCGGCTTTTCTTCTTCCTTGAACCTGTTCAAATCTCTATCTGGCATTGATTCAACTTTCTCTTTTAACGATATGGGTATTTTTAGAGCCCTGTTTTTCTGCATACCTTTGGCTTTCAAAAGAAAATTTTTTAAATGAATGTATAAATTAAGATTGATGAGCGGCTGTAGTCTAGTGGTAGGACACCACCCTGCCACGGTGGAGACCCGGGTTCAAATCCCGGCAGCCGCATCTAATTATAAAAAGGTTCTTATTTATTAGTTAGGTTATGAGGAAAGCTTTGCTGTTTATTGCAGTTTTGGCATTCTCTTATGCATGCTCAAACCTGACATTAAATTACCCGGCCATTGTTGGAGGCAAGGGAGAAATAATAAAGGCTCATATAACTGCTGAGGAAGGAGAGGGGTTATTCATAGATTTATCAACAATGTTTGGAGAGAACACGGAGAAGTCCTTTATAAATGCTTATAAACTGGCAACTCAAAGAGCAGGAAAAACATGCAGATTTACTGTGTCTTTTGATGAAAAGGAAATTGAAGGTCCATCAGGGGGCCTTAACACATTTGTGGGATTTTACTCTTCAATTACTGATAGAAGAATTCCTGATATATTGATTACAGGTGCTCTAGATGAGAAAGGAGATGTGCTTCCGGTGGGAGGCCAATATGAAAAGGCTCTTGAAGCAAAGTTAGAAGGATTTGATGGTTTTGTAGCAGTGCCTGCTGACATACATGAATACTGCAAATTGAAATCTCTTGACTCAGATTCGTTTAAGATTTACTTCGTTGATGATGTTGATGATGTGTTAAGCATTATGTTCAATGAAAGCAATTACTCCTTCTCTATTGACCATTTGAATCCAGTTGAGATTCCAAAAGAGGAAAATCCTTATAACATAGAGGATTTTACTCCCTACTATGAGTTGATAAGAAGGGAATACGAAAAATCTAAAAAGGAAGATGCCTGCCATAAAGAATTCTATACTATTTTTGATGAAAGCATAGAGAAGGTGCTTTCTAAAGGCTATACCTACACAGCCGCAAACTTTCTGTTTTTAGAAACTTCTTCTCTTAGGGCAGGACCTCAGGGAATTTTAGAAAGAATCAACAGGGTTAATGCATGTCTTAACTCAATACCAAAGTTTAATTACACAAAAGAAGGTCTTGAACTTCAAGTAGGTGCAGTTGTTAGAAAGTACAGGGCTGAATACACTATAAAAGAGGTAAAAAGAGAATTCAAAGAGAGTTTGACAGAAGAGGAGAAAGAAGAATTATCTAAGAATGTTGAGCAGAGTTACCTCTGGTGTTTAACAGCCAAGTCCATGATAAATAATGCTAAAAAAGGAGAGCCAGTCAATGTCAGTGAGTATAAAAAACTTGCAAGGAATGTCCTGAATGAAATTGAAAGGAATGAAGTAGAAATTGTAAACAGAGGAGGAGGTTCTTTCATAAGGCTTGCCACAAGGGCTTACATAGATGAGGATTATATTGCCTCCTACTTTCTGGGTTTATATGCGCTTTCATATGCTAAGGATAACTATGTAACCTCTTTCAAAACATTTTGGGGAAGGGTTTATGCTTCTCAAGCCTATTACTACAAGTACTCTGACCCCCAAACATATGAGAGGCTTATGAGTTTAGCCACATTACTGGAAAAAGGCTTTATCTCTCCTGGATATGCTGTTTTAGATGAAGGTAAGCACTGGATAACAATAGGTATGGTTTTTATTGGTTTCATTCTTGTAATACTTCTGAGTGTAAGAGCAAGTAAGGGTGGTGCTTACAATGGAAAGAGAAGTAAAAGAGTTTATAAGATTAAGAAAAGAAAAAGAAAGCATTGAGCTGAGGATTAAAGTACTTAAAGAAAAAGGTAAAGAAACAGATGAGCTTGAAAAAAGACTTGAAGAAATCAATGATAAAATGAGCATAGATGTTGATGAGAAATTGCTTGAGTTAATTCCTGAAATAAAGAAATTGAACGAATTGAATAAAGAGATAGATTCACTTCCTTCATTTGAGATAGTTAATGCATTGAAGGAAAGAGAAGGCCCAATCTGGGAGAAAATAATGGAAAGAAGGAGGTTATGGGAAAGAGTAATGTTTATGCTTGATGAGATTGCTCACTTCATAGCCATCGTTAGCAATTTGGGAGATGATGATTTGGAGATTGTTGAAAGAATCCTTCAAAATGGAGGCATAGAGGAGCCTGTTGAGAGCGAAAATGCTGATGAAATAGCTAAGGCAATAAGAATGCTCGGTATTTCGAGCAAGGTAGATGAAGGAGTCCTGAAAAAAGGAGATGAGGAAAGAAAAATATTGGTTATATACAACGGGAAGAGATACTGGATGAATGAAACAAAGGCCAAGGAATTCGAGGATTTAGTGAGAGAGCTTGAAAGCACTGGTTTGAAAATTCAGGTAAAGAATGCTGAAAGACAGGTAAAAAAGCTAAGTGAAGGTGAGGAAAAAGAATTTGAGGATTTGCAGTCAAAGTATCTCGAGTTATTAAAGAAAAGGGACGCGCTCTTAAAAGAGATAGGTTAATAAAATGTTCTTTTAATTTAGTTCATACCAAAGTGGAGAGTGAGTAAATGAAAGGAAGAAGGTTTGGTGGGGGCTTTCCTCCAAAGCCCGTAAAGGTTGGTGATGTAGTGGATTTGAAGATAGAGGGACATGGCAAAAGTGGAGATGGAGTAGGGAAGATAAATGGTTATGTAATCTTTGTAAAAGGAGAGACAACAGAAGGTGAGACTTATAAGGTTGAGATAAAAACTGTTGGTAGGAGGTTTGCTACAGGAGAAATTGTGCAATAAACCTACAAATCCAAACATTTTTAATCTCTTTATTTTTTATAACAGACTATGAAAGATGAAGAAAGGATAAATGAGATTATAAAGCAGGGCGGTGTAATTGCTGATATATACATAGATATTCATGGAAAAGATGAAGAGAGCCTGAAAAACCTGGGAGTTGGATTAAGCAAAAAGATAAGTGCCACAGAGGGTGTTCTTTACTCCCGTTTTGAGATTGAAAAACCTGAGAAGAACAAAGACGTTTACTCAACATATATTCAGGGGAGAGTTCTTGTGAAGGACTTTTTAACACTGGCAAGGCTATGCTTAGATTACAGTCCTGTAAGCATAGATATTGTGAAGCCAGATGAGATAAAGTTGAGTCTTGCCGAGGCAATTGATTTGTTGATGGAATTATCAAGAACGACTTATGATTATAAGCATTACATATACACGAAAGTTGCATCTCCTGAAGATAAAAAAAGAATATTGCAGAGCGTAGTTAACAGAATGAAGATGGGTGAGAGGTTGAGGAAGGGTGGTGATGATGAAGCTGGTAAAGACAGGAATAAATAAGCTTGATGAAATGCTTGGAGGAGGCATTCCAAAGAAGGCAAGCATAACAATCAGTGGCCCTGGTGGAAGCGGGAAGACAATCCTGGCAACTCAGTTTCTGGTTAATGGGGCAAGGATGTTTGCAGAGCCGGGGCTTTATATAAGCCTTGAGGAAGATAAAGAGACATATCTTACGAGCATAAGCAATTTTAACTTTAAAATAAATGCTTTGATGAGCGAGGGATTGTTCATGGTTGTAGATATGCCCCCTCATGAAGTATCTCAGCTCGTTGACATAAGAAATCCTGTAAAGGAGTTAATAGAGGAGTTTGGAATAAGCAGGGTTGTTATTGATTCAATAATGCCCCTTGCCATCGCTTACAATACAGATGTGGAAAGGCAGAGAGGATTCCTGCAGTTAATTCAAAACATAAGGAAGTGGGATACAACTACAATAATAATAAGTGAAGACACAAGACAGAGAAACGAGGTTTTGCCATCAACAAAATACGGAATTGAAAACTTGACTCAGGGATGGATTCATCTTTACTATGAAAAAAAGAAAACAGGTCAAAGAGAAAGGCTTCTTGAAATAATAAAGTTGAAAGGAATGAAGCACAGCAGTAAAGCAGCGAGGTTTAAAATAACAGAGGACGGCATTGTATTCAAATAGTTATTTCAAAGCTTTTCTCTTTCTTATTTGTTTTTATTTTTCCTTCTCTGGCTTTTTTTATTAATTCCTCAACTTCAACATAATGCTCGTATATCCAGTCTCCTATCTTTCTGTACTCTTCAGATTTTTCTTCAAACTCCTTTATCTTCTTTTCTAATTCTTTCCTGGCTTTCATTAACTTTTCAAGTTTTTTGCTTTTAAATGAATGTTTGTAGAAGTTATCTATGTAAAAACTCAATTCCTTTCCTTTTTCTTTAACTTCTTTGAATGGAAGAACGCCAAAATCACCATCTGTAAAGAGGTAGGCATTTGCATTTTCATAAAAGGATTCTATCATTCTTTCCAGCATGCTTTTATCAACTCTTTCATCTTTACTTATTCCATCCTTAGCTAACAGATAATCAGAGTATGGCTTTCCAAATATTGTGCCCAATGCCTGACCCATTGTTTTTCTCTTAAATTTGTTTATCAAATTCTCTGGGTTCAGAGGTAAAAGCTGGGGAAGCCTGTACTCTTCACCTTTTTTTATCTTTCTATCTTTGAATTCCCCATAGTTAAGAGCATACTTAATAACTCCATTTTCTGTAAGAACTGCATTTCCTTTCCCAAACATTTCAAGGTAAAACCTCTTTTCTCCAAAGTTCATCTCAATAAATCTGTCTTTGTTTACAACATCGATGCTGATGAGCTTTTTCCCCTTTAATTCCTTTCTCAGAATTGAAGATAGGGGATGTTCCTTTATCTCAGGTGGAACGATATATGTTATGTTTGCTCTAATGACTGGCATAAAGGAAAGACTTCCTTTGTTAAACTTTAATCTGAAAACATAACCATGGAAATAAGCCTTTTCAAAGAAAGTCTTCTCTAATTGTTTTAATTCCTTTTCTATGTATATGTACTCAGCTCTATACATAACTCTCATCAATACTGCCTCGCGACATAAACAAAGTGGTTTGCTTCTTTTCCGCAAACAACACATTTAAGCCCTTTGGGCTTTCCTTCTCCTACTTTTTCGCCTCTTACTTCTGCCTTTAACTCTTCCTTTATTTTATTATAGCACTCAATTCCGTGGCTTAATGAACAAAAAGGAACCCTGACTATGCCACCGTTCTCCAATTTCTTTTTTAACTCTTCAAATGTTGAGGCAGATTTGAGCGATTTTTCAAACTCTTTCCAGTTCTTCTCTTTCAATCTCTTCATCATCTCTTTTCCTTCTTTACTTACTTTATCAACAAGCTCATTTAATGATGCAAAAGACCTTATGCCTGTATCTCTTGGAACAATCAAGACACCTTCATTGTTTATTTCTTTTTCTCCAATTTCCATTCTGATGGGAACTCCTTTGAACTCCCACTCGTTGAATTTGAATCCAGGTGTTTTCTCAGACTCATCTAATAAAACTCTGAAGCCTTTACTCTTTAATTTCTTATAGACCCCTCTGGCATAATTCAAGACTTTCTCTTTGTTATTTTCCTTGAATATGGGAACTATAACTACCTGGATTGGGCTTAGACTGAAGGGATAAATCAGACCCTTATTGTCTCCGTGCCAGGCAACAAGAGCAGCATATATTCTGTTCATGCCTATTCCAAAACACGTCTGCCAGACAAATTTTTCCCTACCATCCTCATCCATGAATTTTATATTAAATGGTTTAGAAAATCTTTGACCAAGCATGTGAGTAGTTGCTATCTGCAATACTTTTCCATCTGGCATGAGTGTATCTGCTGCATATGTATCATCTGCTCCGGGGAACTTATCCCATTGAGGCCTCCTCAAAACTATGAAAGGAATTCCTAGGATATCCCATAAAAATACATTCAGTATTTCAATATCTTCCATTACCTGACTTAGTGCTTCATTTTTTGTTGCAAATGCATCGTGAGTTTCAATCCATAAGAATTCCCTGCCTCTTATAAAGGGCCTTGTTGCCTTTGTCTCATATCTCCAGACAGCTCCGCTTTGATACATCTTGATGGGCAAATCAGATTTTCCTTTTATCCATAAAGCATAGAGCGGATACATAGCTGTTTCTGATGTTGGCCTTAATGCTAGCCTTTCCTCCAACCTGTTAAAGCCCGCATGAGTTATCCAGAATACTTCTCCTCCAAAGCCTTTTACATGTTCCTCCTCTTTAATGAGGTTTGATTCAGGGATTACAACAGGAAAGTTTACAGGGGCGTGGTTTCTTTTTTCTAATTCTGCCTCAGCAAAGCTGTACATTAACTTCATTGTCTTGAATGCCCAGGGTAGTATTACAATGAAGCCCTTTACATTGTACCTTAAATCAACTAACTTAGCCTCTTTAAGCACAGTTGAAAACCACTCAGAGAAATTGGAATGCTTATCGATATCCATGCTCTTATCTTTTTACAACAATGTTTTAAAACATTCCATAACAAGGGCTGGTTCATTCCTGAATTAGCAGGGAGCTATTTAAAACTATAATTTCAATTTTTCCGGAAAATTTGAAAATAAATTTAAAAATTTTCCCAATCTTATGCATATGTGATTCCTGTAACTGTCTGGAGAGAAGTTGTTGAAGAAGGGTTTGAGACTATAAAGAACGCAGAAAAAACACTTGAAAGGGATATAGAGAGCAGAATAGAAAAAGAAATGGATTATGTATCTCTGGCAACTGTTCTTGTGGGTGTTAGAAGGAGCGGGAAAACAACCCTTGCTTTGAGGCTTGTCAAGAAGAGAAATGCCTGCTACATAAACTTTGAAGATGAGAGGCTTTTGAGCGCTACCCTTCAAGACCTGACCTCTTTATCCAAACTCATAGAGGGCTATGATATCGTTGTTCTTGATGAGATTCAAAATATAGAAGGCTGGCCAAAGTGGTTGAGGAGAATGATAGATAAGAGAAGACAGAAATTTATAGTTACAGGCTCAAATGCTTCTTTACTGAGAGGAGAGTATGCATCCTCCCTTACAGGAAGAAAAAAAACATTTGTTGTTTATCCCTTTTCTTATAAAGAGGTAAAGAAGCATTTTTCACTTTCATTGGAGGACTACATCCAGACAGGGGGATTTCCCGAGGTACTACTAAAAAAGGATAAAGAGCTTGCTAAGGAGTATGCTGATGATATTTTGTATAGAGATATTGCAATGAGGCATAAAGTGAGAGAGATAAACGATTTGAGAAAGATGTATTTCCACATATTGAACAACCCCGGCATAATTGTGTCAAAGAAAAGGCTTTCTGCAATAACCTCGTTGAGTTCACCAACTATACGAAAGTTCCTTTCGTATATGGAGGAGAGCTTTTCAATTCTTACATGTAAGAAGTATTCCAGATCAGCATATGAAATCATGACACAACCGCAGAAGGTTTATCCTGTTGATAACGGCTTTGTTTCAGAGAAAACCAATGGAAGGGGCTTATTACTCGAAAGCGTTGTCTATCAGACCCTTTCAAGAATAGGAGTCGAAGCATTTTATCTTAGAGAGAAGCACTATGAAGTGGATTTTGTTGTTAACAGTAAGGGTATTCAAGTGACCTATTCTTTAACCGGTGAAAATGCAAGAAGGGAACTCAGACCTCTTAAAAAATTGGGAGGGCTTCTTATTGCTATGTACGGTTATGAATACATAGATGAAAGAGATGTAGAGATAGTGAGTGCTGAAGAATTCCTCTTGAATCCAGAGCAGTTTTTGGAAAATTTGAAACTATAATTTCAATTTTTCCGGAAAATTTGAAAATATGCTTCAAGAAAGTTGTCCATATTTGTTTACAAGAGACCCCTTTTTATCCATTTTTATGGGCATAATAGAATAAGTTTGTTTTTTGCTAAAATACTCTCGTAGAACGTTATAGATAGATTTAAAAACCTTTCTTGAACTATATCCTATGCTTTTTCAAAAATGGATGCTCTTAGTTAAGAGCATGACGTAGTCCTAAGGGTTCAGAGGGAGTTAAGGAGAGAATTTCCCTCGCCAATAAATACTCCCCAAGTATCCGTGTGCAGGATTGACTCCAGTTGATCCTGCTGGAGGGCACTGCTATCGGAGTCCGACTAAGGCATGCAAGTCTACGCTGCCCCCTGGCAGCGTGGCGAACGGCTGAGTAACACGTGGTCAACCTACCCTGGGGACGGGGATAACCTCGGGAAACTGAGGATAATCCCCGATAGGAGATGGACGCTGGAATGCCCCATCTCCCAAATGGCATAGGGGATTGGCCCTATGTCCGCCCCAGGATGGGACCGCGGGGGATTATGGTTGTTGGTGGGGTAACGGCCCACCAAGCCGATAATCCCTAGGGGCCATGGGAGTGGGAGCCCCCAGAAGGGCACTGAGACAAGGGCCCTAGCCCTACGGGGTGCAGCAGCCGCGAAACCTCCGCAATGCGCGAAAGCGTGACGGGGGGACTCCGAGTGGTGTAGGCTTCGCCTACACCTTTTGTGGAGTGTACAAAGCTCCACGAATAAGGGTGTGGGCAAGACCGGTGGCAGCCGCCGCGGTAACACCGGCGCCTCGAGTGGTGCCCACGGATATTGGGTCTAAAGCGCCCGTAGCCGGCCTGACAAGTCCACTGTGAAATGTTGGAGCCTAACTCCAACGCGTGCAGTGGATACTGTCAGGCTAGGGAGCGGAGGAGGGTAGGGGTACTCCCGGGCTAGCGGTAAAATGCGCTGAACCTGGGAGGACCACCGGTGGCGAAGGCGCCTACCCAAGACGCGTCCGACGGTGAGGGGCGAAAGCTGGGGGAGCAAAGGGGATTAGATACCCCCGTAGTCCCAGCCGTAAATGATGCCCACTAGGTGTTCCCATGCCCCTGTGGTATGGGAGCGCCGTAGCGAAGGCGTTAAGTGGGCCACCTGGGGAGTACGGCCGCAAGGCTGAAATCCGGTGAAGAGGGCAAACTATGCTTTGAAAAGAGGATAAAGTTATGGAGGACTAGAAGACTATTCACTCTTATAATTCTTCAAAACTTAAAAAACTGAAA
This sequence comes from Microcaldota archaeon, assembly GCA_027024255.1. Taxonomy (GTDB): domain Archaea; phylum Micrarchaeota; class Micrarchaeia; order Anstonellales; family J096; genus JALVSQ01. The sequence goes on along the minus strand of JALVSQ010000004.1, from coordinate 4,047 downwards.
AAACTTGCCCTCTTCCTGGACAGCTGACTTAAAGGAATTGGCGGGGGAGCACCACAAGGGGTGGATGCTACGGTTTAATCGGATACAACGCCGAGAACCTCACCCGGGGAGACGGCAGGATGAAGGTCAGGCTGAAGACCTTACCTGACGAGCCGAGAGGTGGTGCATGGCCATCGTCAGCTCGTGCCGTGAGGTGTCCGGTTAAGTCCGGCAACGAGCGAGACCCGTGCCCTTAGTTGCTAACCCATGCTCCGGCATGGGTGCACACTAAGGGGACTGCCCGCGTTAAGTGGGAGGAAGGAGCGGGCGACGGTAGGTCTGTACGCCCCGAATCCCCGGGGCCACACGCGGCATACATTGGGCAGGACAGCGGGTAGCGACCCCGAAAGGGGAAGCCAATCCTCCAAACCTGCTCTAGGTTCGGATCGAGGGCTGCAACTCGCCCTCGTGAAGCTGGAATCCCTAGTAATCGCGGGTCATCATCCCGCGGTGAATACGTCCCTGCTCCTTGCACACACCGCCCGTCAAGTCACCCAAATGCGGCTTCGGTGAGGCTTTTTCCTCTGGAAAAAGTCGAACCGGGGCTGCGTGAGGGGGGCTAAGTCGTAACAAGGTATCCGTAGGGGAACCTGCGGATAGATCACCTCCGAAATTTATTGTGCAAGGAGGGACCTTAACTCCCGAATAACCCTTAGGACTTAAATGCTTTTTTTAAGAAAAAATTTCTGGTTGGGATTGTCAGGAATTGATTATGTTTTCTACTTTTGCTATGGCCTCTCTTATTTCATCAGTAGCGTAAGCTGGCCTGATTGATGCTATTATTTCTCTCATTGTATCTTTGTGTTCCTTGATCCATTTTTCAACCTTCTCTTTTGGTGAGTTTATCTCTAGGGATTCAAGATGTGCACTTAAGAACCCTTCAGCTACAGTATGAAAAGCATCTACACCATCGTACTCCGTTTCATCAAAATACATCAATACAACTCTTCCAATAAGCTTTTCTTTGTATTCCTCACTTACAGAAAGGATTGGTGGAAGAAGAACATTGAGAAAAGCATTCATTCTAACAGTGGGAAAGGGTCCAAATAGGTACTGGTCCAATTCGTGGAGGAATTTATCATCAATATATTCTGGAGGCAGTTTTGGAGTTGGAACTCTTTCATCGTAATTGACTAAGGGAAATAAAATATCATACAAAAACATGTCTTTTATCTTTTCCTTTAAAGGAGGACTATCTTTAAGTTTTAAGAGTCTGTTACCTAAGAGATTTAGCATTGAGTGATTGGGTCTTCCGTTCAAGGGATCTGGATTTTCATTAAGGAATTTTAAACGCATTTCTAAGAGAGAAAATACCTCTTCTACATTCTGTTTATTTGTGAGCCATTCTTCAAGTTTAACAGAGTCAAAAATTGAGGCCCAGGTTTCTGAAGCTTTTCTGGAAACTTTTTCGTGGTAATCTAATGAGAGAGTAGCCAGTAATAATTCTACTTCTTTTTTGTTTTCTTCTATGGTTTTTTTGTTCAGGTGTTGGAGGATATTACCAATTGCGTATCTTATTGAATTTTTTACCCATGCCTTACTTTTGATTACCTCTTTTATGAATGAAAACACCTGATCTGAGTGATCTTTTTTTAATAACCACTCTTCTATTGACTGTTCAGGATTCACTTTGTTCCAGATTTCTTTTGCCGCTTCTCTCAGTGGTTTATTAGGAGCGAAGTAGTAAAGCACAGAGGGAAGTACGAGTTTTCTCTCAAGTTTTGTTGATTCAGAGAAAATGACTTCAGATATTTTTCTCAACCGTTCTGAATCGAAACATTCGCAATCATCTATTAAAATTAGCTTGTCAAATAAATCCATAATTAAATCATTATTGGTTTTTATCCAATCTTCAATTGATATATCAGGATGAATTTCTTTCCACATCTCTTCCAAGTAAAGAGATTCTATCCGTACTGAATACTCGGTTCTGAACGATAAAGTATACATTGCAATTAGGCTTTCCAGTGTTTTATCTCTGATTTTTTGTTCAGCCATAATGCTTGCTATCGCAGCGAGTGCATAGGGAGTTGGGTAAGCCATGCTTGATGTCAAATTGAGCCATTCTTCTTTGGGATGTTTTTTGAATATTTCTTTGTAGATGTTTATCTTTTCCATAAACTTTTTAATTGAGGATAGTGCCTCTGTGATTTGAACACCTGTCGTGACTTCAAATAAGAACGTGTGAAACTCTTCTTTTTTTAACCTGACTTTCATGAAGGCTGCACCTACTGAACTAAAAAATCTCTTTATCTCACCATTGTTCAGGATTATCTCGTTTATGTATTCAAAGAAGTTCTTTGAGATGCTTGCTTTTCTTTTCAGTTGATTGAAGATATGAACGCATTCTTTTACAGAACCTTTTGTAAGAAACAACAGAAAGATTCTGGGATACTCCTTAAGCAAGTTAGGATGTTTATTCAAGATTCTTTTTATGAACAATAAAGAGATTTTTTGAGTTATTTCTTCAGGGCGATATTGCATTTCATTGATTGCAGCCGTTATAAGTTTGTCAATTCCTTCTTGTGTTTTTGTAAGTTGAGTTACAGATTCCAGTATATGAAATCCATTTAAAGCAAGTTTGAATATTATGTCTTCTGCCGACATGTTTATTTCTTTTCCAACTTCTTCCATAAACTTCCAAAACTGTTTTTCAGATTTTTCATCGTTTACATGCTGTATCATTGTTGTAAAGAAACTGTTAAGTCCTCCATGAAAGTACATAAAGTCTATTGTCCCTCCATGTTTGAGTATGGTGGACACAATCTTTGAAGAATAAGGATTGAATAGAAACCTTTCATCACTTGAGAGGCTCAGTATCCTAGAAGTAGATTTATATGAATCTATCCAGTTCTTTGCTATTTTTCCATCTTCACTATCGGGAATTTCATCTTTTAATTTTTCCAGAGCATCCCTGAGTTGAGAGGCTAATGTTTCTTCTGATACAACTTTATTTAATATGTTTTTGGCTTCTTTTAAATTTTTAATAAAGTCTCTTCCATATTTTTTGTTAATTTCATCAAGAGATAAAGGTTGAGGATCAAGCTGGTTTAATAAGTCTGCCAATTTCTGGTGATCTGCTTTACCGAAGTCTTCAGAGTGAGAATAAAGTTCTACTCCCTCGGACCTCCACTCTATGTAGCCTCCTGTTATTTCTTTTATGTCACTTACATTTTCGTTTAGGGAATCAAATATGAATTGATGATATTGAAAAGGTAGTGCTGCTATTATTCTACGCTTTTCTTCTTCAATGCATATATATTTTACTGGAGCATCCTTTTTTAAGAATATTATGACCTCTGTGTTGTCTTTTAACTCTCTTAGAATGAACGAGTTGTTATCCAGTTGGATAATTCCTCTAAAGTCTTTTTTCCTCATCTGGGATATAAATTTAATTATGCCAGAAGAGTGCTCTCTACCTACAAACGAAACATTGGAAGACCATCTCCCTGTTGCGGTTGCTTTCGGGAAGGTAAATGTTTCTCTTAATGTTTCTCCTTCTATTTTTTCTTCAATATTTAAGTTCTTTTCATGTTTTGTTATCTTCTTCTTAAACCTTTCTCCCATACCTACACCTCCTTACTTTTAATGTGTTAATATTTGTTGGTAGGAGTATTTAAAAAATTAACCTTTAGAGATAACCATTTCCATCACCAGTTCAGCAAAGACACTCCAGCTCCCTCTTTTTCCACAAGATTTGATTATCATCAATAATAGCCTAATTTTTTCAAAGCCTTAATAGCAGCTTCTTTAATAAACCAATTCTCATCTCTTGATAATTCAACAAGAGCTTCAATGATTCTTTTATCTTTAATCCCTAGCTCAGCTAAAGCCAGTCCTGCAGACTTTTTTACGAAGTTATTTTTGCCTTCAAACAATTCTTTTATAAGGGCTTCAACAACCTCTTTGCTTTTAATCCCTAATTTTCCCAGAGCAATACAAACAACTTCCTCTCTTTTACTACCCCTTTCAATTTCAGGTAGTAACTCCTTAACAATTTCATCTTCA
>JALVSQ010000003.1:20002-53892 GCA_027024255.1 Microcaldota archaeon | reverse complement strand
AGGGCTAAAGTATTGGGCAAAACGACTTAAAGAACAAAATGGAAGCTTAGAAGGGATAATAGATGCATTTGCAAACTCAGAAGAAGCAATCAGGCTGTATGACACAAATGGAGATGGAAAGCTGGATTATGCTGAGAAGAGCGCTATAAGCAGTATTTCCTTAGGAGGGGTAGGTGTTTGTGAGGATGCTGTTCCTTGCTTTGTTATTGTTGATTGCAATGCTGGTGGAGAGATTGATGCTCATGTTTGTAAGGATGCAATCTGTGAAAGACTTGCAGAGTTGAATCTAACTGAAATGATGAGAAGTCAGAGGCTAAATCAGGTTTTTGACCCAGGAAGTTGTTACAAGCAAACCCAAACATTTCACTGGTTTAATCTGGCTTTTCCTTTGAAAAAACCAGGAGAGCTGTCCTGTGGTTAAGGCTGTATCCAGTCTATTTCAAAGTAAATATGCTCATCATCAGGCAGGATTATTCTTTTTGCTAAATAATAAATTACAGATGTTTCTCTATCAACTATGCTTATAAGTAATTTTGCCTTCTTAGCCTGAGAGAAAAGCAAATTGCTCAGTAGTTCTCTTGCATTTATTTTCTCATCTTCCCCGTAGACTTTTACATAGTAGGCGAATTTACCATCTCTCCCTATAACGGCAAATTCAGGTCTTGATTCCTTTGGCTTTAACCTTTCCATGCATAAAATGTATGTTTTTCTTACTCCATGAACAACCCTCACACTTTTGCTCCACTCTCCTGCTGTTATTGTTTTTGAAGGGAATACCTGCATTATGTGCTTTGAATGCCTTACATTTCCAGGTCTTGTGCCATGAGGATATATTCTAAAATCACCACCAAATTTTAGGCCACTTTTGAGCACGAAGCCTTTTTTTCTCCATATTTTGAACACTCTGTAAAGTTGCTCTTCTCTTTTGTTTAACTTTGGAAGAGATGCGTTTAAAATACCCTCTTCTTTTAAGAATCTACTTTCGTATTTATCTAAATAAAGCGCATTTCCAATTGATTTTTTGTAGAGACCCCATTGCCCGAACCAGTGTTTTTCGTAAAGTTTTTTTGCTTTCTTATTTTTAACAATCACGAAAGGGTCTGCCAGACTTCCTTCAAATTTTTCCTTTATTTTGAATGTGGAGGTATTTTTGTATATTCTTACAGGGGTGTATTTACCTTCAAATGAGAAATCACCTATTCTTATCTTCAAACCCCTTATTCTGAGGTCTCTGTAAACAATATAATCGTAAATTAATCTTGATTTGATTACTGCATTTAAAGGCTCTTCCCCAAACTCTAAGTTCCTTGTTTCGTTTAGAAACAGGGCTTCAATAGGGTGAAGATATACCTCTCCTTTCTTTGTTTTTCCGAACATGCCTTTTGTGAGCTTTGTTACCAGCTCAGGCTTATTTACCTTGAACATAAAGTTACTCTTTTTGATTCACTTTAAATATTTACCTATTGCTTTGCCTAACTCTTCCCAATCATTCATTGACCTTTCTTTGATTAATTTACTGTAAAGAGAAGCAGCAGGATGGTACATGGGCACAAATAAAAGGTTTGAATGAAGAGTCCTTATTTTGTAATGCATTCCATGACATCTACTTATGCTTTCCCTGGGCAATCCAAACTTTTTTTGAAAGTGCTCCATCGAATATCTGCCAAGGGTTATTAGGACCTTTGGTTTTATAATTGCAAATTGAATGTCTAGATAAGGTTTGCATGCATTTATTTCCTCTTCAGTAGGATCCCTGTTGTTTGGAGGTCTACACTTAACAATGTTTGTTATGTAAACATCATCCCTTTTTAGTCCTGCTTTACTCAATAACTCATTTAGTACCTTTCCCGCCTTTCCTACAAAAGGTAGGCCGGTTTCATCTTCCTTTTTTCCCGGAGCCTCACCTACAAGCATAATACCCTTTTTTGTTGAACCAGAACCAACAACAGGATTTGTTCTGAATTTGTAAAGAGGACATTTCCTGCATTTTAAGACCATGCTTTTTAAATCATCTAATTCCATTTTTTCACCTGAATGTTGAGACCCATATACTCCTGTATTTTAGTATTTTTACGGTCTTGAACCCCATTTTTCTTTTAAACATCTCTGCTCTTAACTCAACATCGTCTCTGCTGTATCCGCATGGATTGAGAATGAGTATTTTTCCATCTCTTCCTGAAAGAAAAGAGGCAAAGCCCTTTCTCCACATAACCAGTGTTATTAAACCCATTAATGCATCTGCTTCGTCCTGATTTTTTGGCTTTAAACTTATTCCTATGCCTTTAGAGAATCTGATGAGGTCTTTTATATCTTTTCTTTTTATTCCAGCCATATCGTAGCTTGCTCCTGGGAATAGCTCGATTATCCTTTTGCCTTTCATTTTGTTTTTTAGTTTAATACCTCTTTCTGTAAGCACTCTCATTGGTCCCAGTGTTAATGGAAAGAACCTGATGCCCAATTCCCTTAATTTTAAATCACACTCCCTGAAATGAATGCCGTTGTTGTGTTCAAGGCTTTTTCTTTTTGAAGGTAAGGATAAGGGAGCATCTATACCAACTATTCTATGTGGTTCCACTAATTTTAATATTTCTTTATCTGTATATGCTGATGTAATCTGCTCTGGTGTTGCAATACCAGTTCTGTTTTTTTCACTTCCTGCTAGATCAACACTTATCATTTAACCACTTAGCATTATGCATGCAACAGGCATCTGGCTTATGCCGAATAAATCAGCAACCTGGAAGAATGTCAATGAATGGCCAAGACAGGAGTGATTCAATGTTGAATCATAAGCTACAGGAATGCCTGCTGCTGGTGGGAAGTTGATTGGTACATATGAATAAGTTCCATTTTCATCTTTATTGCATAGAGTTTTGTATGAGTACTCTGTCAGGGAGGATATAATGCTGCTATACATATCAAAGTTGTTGAATATTTTGTTGATGTCTTTTTCTCCCTGCTTTGGATTTGAAGAATAGATAATGAACTCTCCTTTTTCATTTATACATAGTAGCTTTGCAGGCTGTCCTTTGAAGATACACTGCTCAATGTTTAGGCAATCAGGCAATTTTGTTTCACAATTACCCACATTGATTCTCTTTGGCATCCTATTTGTCAGGCTTAGTCCAGCATAAGCATTTGCAAATTGGGCAATTCCACATATATAATCTTTATCCACTTCATTTATTTCAGGCAAATTACCACTTTTATCTAGTTCGAATCCTAGATATTCATTTACATTTCTTTTTTCATCTACAAATTTGGCAATATGCACCCCTAAAATGCCTGATTCAGCCATTTCAGATGTTTTCATTGCCATTGCATTGAAAAATTCCTTTACATCAAATCCTTTTTCCTTTTTTATTGAAGTAATATAAAAGAGGGTCGGTTTTCCTGTGTAGTAGGCATTGAGTTTAGCCAATCTTATCATTGAATCAACCATAGCTTCATATCTCTTTTCAGCTTCCTCTTTCTCAGAAGGCCAGTTACTCCCTGGATTTATATCTATCTTTTCAACAATTATATCAAAGTACCTCATAGCCTCTTCATTGCAATCGTATGGCTCTGTATCTATATTCAGAATGGGATTGTGAAGCTTGCCTGAAAACCTTATATCTGCTCTTTTGCAGTGATGACTATTCCCTGGCAACCCAAAAAGAGAGTTGGCAGTTCCTTTAAGCAAGACTCCATATTTTTCTCCTGAATATACCATATCTCCTTCAAAAGCAACAGCAACATCGCATGTAGGACAGCCTGTTTCAAACCCACTTCCTTTTAATACTTCATCAGGATGCTTTTCATCATAAAACTTGTTTTCCTTTATTATTGATGCTCTTTCTATTAAGTCATTTATAGATACATCAGGATAAGTACCTACCACTGTGATTACAGGACCGATTGGAGCTGAAACAGGAGTGCCTACATGCTCGGGAAATGAGAAGATGTCTCTTAAAACCTTTGTCACGAATACAGAACCAACCATGTCTTTATCATCGTGCACCCAGTTTACATCAAAGGCTTTATACTTGTAAAGGTTTTCATCTTCCATGAAAAGGATGGGAGTTATACCTGATACTAACTGCTTCTTTATGTTTTTTACCATATACAAATAGTCAGGGTCAAACTCAGGTAGATGGAGCCATGTTGCCTTATTATCATAAGGATAGAAATCATAGTCGTTGCTTCCTTTTGGTTGCTCAGAACAGCCCAGGAATGTGTTCCTTGGAAGCAATACAATGTTTGCTGCTACAGCTTTATGACCTCCTGCATCGCACAGCTCATCTTTATCATCTTTTATTTCAATGTAAGAAGCTTTGTAGGGCATTATTACTCCTTTTGTTGTAAATGCTCCCTGGCCATTGGGCCAGTAGCCCTTTATTTTCCCAAGAGAGGTTAAATTCTGGCTTGCAAATGATAGGGATGTGCAGGGCTCACACCATCCCAGTATTTTAGGAGAGTCTACAAGACACCTTCCGAACCAGAAATCATATTCAATACCTGTTCCCTGCCACTTTGCATCACTTTTATATGTTATTAGGACAAGAGGAGGCACAGTAACAGTTTTAGCCTTTTGGAGAGCATTACTTTCCTCTGTTTCTTCAAGACCAAATATGAATTTGATTATGGGGTCCTTTAAATTGAATTCCCTATCACAGACCTCTCTGGCTCTTTCCTCGACTTCATCTTTACAGCAGGGTGGAGCAAATACCTTGACTACATTTGTATCAGTAGGAGGTTTAAGGGTTTCGAGAATCTCAGCTGTTTCTTCAAAGTCATCTTTGTTCTCATCTAAATCAAACAGGTATTCAGGTGTGCACTTCCAGGAGTGGCTGTTAAAATCATAACATTTTGCCATTTCTCCAATTACTGGATTGAGGCATATATAAGCTTCATCATCAACTGTGTTATCGCTGTCATAAGATGTTAGCAGGCATTTTCTAAGAAAAGGTGTTGTTCTTTTAATGTCCTTCACTGTTTTTTCTAGTGATTGGGTTAAAGGCATATCTACATATATAACCCTTGTAAAGTCATTATCTAAGGGCTTTATATTCAATCTTCTACTCCTTGAGAAAGATTTTGCTGTAATCTTTTCAACTATTCTTTTGTCTCCTTGAGAAGCTTCTGGTAATCTTAATCTCAATAATAAAATGTCCCTCCTTAAGCTCCTCCAATTTGTTTCAAGGGTAGGTATCCAGTCGCTTTCTTCGTTTCCCCACTTAAACATGTATGTGCCTGCTGATGTTGTGGCAACATAAAAATCTTTTTCCTGAAAACACTGCCTTGGGCTTGTTTCACTGTAAACAGTAGAACCATCTGTGATTGCACATCCACAATCAACAGCAGAACTGAATTTAGTAGGGCATACATAATGTCTGTAAGAATAGAATGAACAAAGACCTGATTTACAGTCTCTACTTTCTCTACACTCAAATGGAAATCCAATTTTTGTGCCGTATGGAGTGGAAGTTCCGCTTTCTAAAAACTTATTACCATATATACTATCACTCTTGAATTCATCTCTTGAAGAATATTCAAGAGGTAGGTAAAACATGAAATAAGCCTCAGGAGACATGTAATCTCTTTCTGGAGCTCCTCCCCTGAGGTATATCTCGTAAGCCAGTTTTATGTTGAGAGGAATATCTTCATTCCCTCTGCAAAAGGTGTATGGAGTAAAAAGCCTTGGAGGATTATGTCCTAAATACTCATCATTACAGTTCATTAAACACATGGCATAATCCTTGAAGTAGCCAAGTTGTTTACCATCCTTCTTGCACACAATTCCCTGGTCTGTTGGCTGACATGAATATGGCTTTTCGGGAAGAATATAAAACGAGTATCTGTAAACAGGAGCAAAGGGAACAAAACAGCATGTATCATCTGAAGTGGGGAAGAAGTGCTTTGCAATGTTGAATTCTTCAAAAGAGGTTCCTACTCCGAACTTGAAAGGATAAAGCCTTGATGTTAAAGAAGGAACTTTATCTTTACTTATTGTGTAAAGCTCTGTGTGAGCATAAAGAAGCCCTATGACATCATTTATATCTCCGCTGGCAGAAGGAGTAGGACCTATGAACTCAGAGTTATTCAATATTGTGAATCTTTGCCAGCCATCAGCATTTGCCTGTCTTTCCTCTTTATACTTTTTTATCTCGATTATGCTGCATCCCTCTCCACATAAGGAGTAGTTAGCATCTGAACAGTAAGGAATTGTGAGTACCATTTCATTGTTTCCTATTTTCACCTTTACACCTTCGCATATCTTCTGATAGCTATTGCATGTGCCGCCATCAATTATTTGATAGGAATTGTTTAGTTTAGTGCATGTATTGTTGGCTATGCTTTCACAACAAACGCTTGCATTCTCATTGATAAGGCATCCTGTAATAAATACGGCAATCAAAGCAATGAGCCAAGTTTTCCAACGAATGAGTATGCTATCACCCCTTTTGATAGTATTAATGAGGTATAAAATATAAACATGAATGTTATGCCTGAGGCTATTGCATAATCTATGAGCAGGCTTAAGTGCATTACTTTGATGAACTCTTCTACATCGCTTGATGACAGAGATTCACTTAAAGGGCTTTTTAATGAATTGAATACATCATTTGGTAAAGAAAGGACACCAAGCGTTTTTATACCACAGTAACTCATTCCTTCTGATTCTGTCCATGCAATTAAAGGTACAGTCCTGCTTTGAAGGATGTATAAAGTAGAAGGAAACACGAAGTAGCCGCCTAATGCTAAAGCAATCATAGCAGCTCCAAGAGCTCTGGATGGGTCAAACGACCTCAGGAGAACACCTAAACCAAGAACGTAAGGTGTTGATTTCACTATAAACTTTATTAACAGTTTGGCTGTAATTATTCCTATTTCAATTGGAACAGCATCGTATATGATGTAAGCATATCTTGTTGCTTGCTCAAACACAATATTGTTGAGTAATAGTGATGTTACAGGAACACTAAATAGCGAAAATGAGAAAGAGCTTAAACTCAACCATCCGCTTAAAGATGATTTTGCTTTTGTTATTGCAGAATAAACGGATGTGCTTAACACATCGAATGAGGAATACATGTAATCTATAATTCTTGAATAATCCTGTACACCTAAGGAGGAAGATAGGAACTTTAATGCTTCATCTGATAGGAAAAAGAGGCTTATAATAGCTACAACAAGCATTCCTGTGCCTAATGCATCTATCAAGTCAGCTTTTGCCATTAGCACAGTTCTTTCATCTCCGAATCCTTTTGCCAACATGAGACCTATTAGATTTATTATGAAACCTATTACTACGCCTATTATCGTCAGACTGTATATTTCTCCAATGTCAGAGAGTTGAAGTAATGGCATTATATCACCTTCATGAATAAATCAATGAGGGAGTCTCTTTCTCCTAGTAGAACCACTATGCTTTTAACACTCACTATCATTATTATTAAGTTCATGGAGAGCGTAAACACAGAGTAGATAAATGAGAAATATGTAAGGTTTAAGATACTCCCAATACAGACAAGGGTGGACTCTTTATCTTTACTGTGCTTTACAAGGCATAATCCTGCGTTTGCCTGAGGATTAGCTTTTATCATAAATGACTCAGTGGGCTTGTTTGATGATGTGAAAGGTTTAAGTGGAACTATGTGCTTTGTGAATTCTTTCAAAGTGTTTTTTTTCAGTTTGTTTAACTCCTCCTCATCGTTTATTATTCCTTTAAAATCACCATCTGCATACTTGAAAAACTCTTTTCTGACATGGTCATTTATATTTCCCTGGTAATCTATCCTGAAAGCATATCCTTCTATGAAGACTATAAAGGGATAAATAAGTGTTAGAGTTATGAGTGTTCCAACCATTATGTTTCCAAGGTATTTGGTTGGTGGAAGAACCCTGAGGATTATTGATAAGGACATTAAGATGAATAATGAATTTCCTGATATTATATGGAGCAATACGAGTTGAGTAGCGCCTGTTGTTACAGCGTTGTAGAGCATATATACAACACTTCCCATAATACTTTGGAAGGTTGATAATCCTGGATTTAAAGGAATGTTAGCTAGCCTTGTTCCGCCTGTTGAGCCTAAGCATCCTTCCCAGCTTACGCAATTAGAGTATCTGAATGATGTGAGATAATCTAGAAAGCCCTTAAACCATACTGAGTATTTAAGTACGTATGAGGAGAATTCAATATTCTTTATGAGATATGCTTCTGCATTTTTGTACAGGCATGCATGTGGATCCATGTATTGAGGATTGCTGCTTGTCTGAATCAGGTTCAGAATGCTTGCGAGTAAGCCACTGGAGCCTGAGGCAAAAAATTGGATTACTAAGCTCACTACAAATAGAACAGTTGAAAATACTATTAGCTCTTTTACATTTTCTTTTATTACAATAATTCCTTTTTCGTATTCTAATATTTTTGATATTAAGTAGTAGATTAAGTAGAAGAGACCTGCAATCATGAAACTTAAAATTAGTGCTTGACTCATCTGGAATATAGGCAGGGAAGATACATCTGAAGGGCAATCCATTAAATTCATAATCTCAACCTCGCTATGTTTGATAGAACCCATGGAGATATTTCTACACCCATGAGCTTTGATAGACCTGCTGACACAGATATTATTGTAAGGACAGCAAACCCTTCTGAGAGCAGAACTCCTATTGTTGCAAATGTAATCACTCCTACTATGTTTTCTTTTGGATCTTTTGTTACGGTACTCATGCTTCTCAAGCTTTTTTCTACATCAGAGAATATTTTACCCTCATCGCAGTAACTTCCACTCTTTGTAAAGTAGAATCCTGCTTTTTCTAAATCCTTTTCAATATCGTTCTGTTTAATGTTTAAGAGGTCAACTTTATACTCATCGTTTATATAGTTTATTACAAATTTATGGAGCAGGTAAGATATGGGTTGATAAAGGAGTAAAGCAAAGGCAAAAGCAATAAGAAAACCTCCTATACCTCTGGTTACTTTGAAGGACCTCAAGAATAGACCCATTGCCAGGAATATTGCCACGATTGTGTCTGAAAGGTTTATCAGAATTATGTGACCCCATAGGCCTGTGTAAGCAAGTCTTATGTTGTTGTTCACTCCTCTAAGAACAATCAGTATTTCACTTAATCCTTTACATGGAGAAAAGCCCACTTCTGAGGCAGAGGCATGCTGAAGGACATTTACCATTCTTCCTATAAGAGTATCACCAAATATATCTGTTTTTCCTGCCTGAATTATGCTCGTTGACCTGGTTGCATAAACAACACTTTCAAGCTCAACCTGTGCATTGTAGAGAGCTTCTTCAACCTTGCTGAATGAAATGAAAAGTTCCTCGATTAGAGTTTGGGAAGCTTCCCTGAAATCGTAATTTGTTATTCCGGTGATTCCTTCAGGGTAAAATCCTTCTATAACATAGTAGGAAGCTACATTGATTAATCCATTAAAAATAAGGAAGGCTAAAGAGATGAAGATAGTTCCTATGACTATTTCCTTTATCTCATCCTGGGACATTAAGGAAAGGCTTTGAATGTCCAGTATTTTTGAAAGCATGTAGAAAAGGACAGCTAATGCTAATGAGGGCATGGCAGCGAGCAGTATTATTGAAACTGCATTCATATTATAGCCTCCCGTAACCCGGAACAAACATTTCTCCACCAAGGTATTGGGATAGTCCAGCTCCTGCAAACATAGTTAAGGCGAGAGCAATGGTTGGAATGACGACATTTTCAAGGAAAAGTCTGGCAGTTACAATATAGGGCATTGAATTTGAAGTTAGCGATTGTTCCTGCCCATAGCACTTTGAGCAGTCGATGAATGGTGGGATATGTCTAAAGCTGTCAGGAATGCCTATGAGGTTGTAGCAACTTGCATCTTCATCTTTATGCACTATCCTGAATTGAATATTTTTTAACATGCTTTCCACTTCATTTATGTTTGATGGGCTTGGGTTTCTTAACATAGCTTCAACCTTTGAGTAAATATCACTTGGATTAAAGCTCCCTTTGTACATGTCCTCACAGCTTCCATCAGGTTTGCATATAATCTTTTGAAATAGCTTGTTGAATTTCTTGAATTCATAATTGCATTTATCCTTTTCAATCCACTTATCAAAATCAACAGGTTCATCCATATACGTTCCGTACTTTTTATCTCCTTTGCATGGCCCATCACTTGCTGAGGTTGCAGTGTTGTAATAAAACCTGCATTCCTTGGGACAATAAACGAATGGTGTTGATTTGTAAGGCACTTTTAGAGGGAGTATATCAAAACACTTTGTTTCAAGAAGGAGTTTTGCTAACGCCTTCTTACTGCCGTCAGGTGCTATGAATTCCTTTTGGAGTAAAGAAAAGTCATAATCTTTTTTGAAACATTTTGGCGCAATTTCAAACATCTTTGAACAGGTTGTTTCAGCATCTCTACAAATAGGAATATCTGATGGATAAGGTATTCTTCTACAAACTTTTGGACATTGGAGTACAGAGAAATAAATATCAACTCCTGATTCATTGAGCTTTTTCAATCTTTCCTTTGTTATGTCCGGGAATGAGGCAAAAACATTTTTACCAATACTCTGGGATATAAATTCACATGAAATGAAGTGGTTTCCGTTTATGTTCAACTCCTTTATTTCACCTTCTAAGAACTTAGAAACTTGTTCTGGAGAAGCAGAGGCAAGATAATCTCCCGCATTTGAAGTTGTGATTACTTCATTATCACTGAAACCGATTATGTTGTTGGGCCCGCATTCTGGAGGGCAGTTATGAGTTTCCTCATTTAATAGTCCTATGCCTTCTGATTCGTTTATTGAGTAGAAAAAGAGGAGTAGTAAAGGCAATGCATAAAAGAAGGAGAAACCTACTCCTATCAATGTGGCTCCTAACCTCCTTGTTGGCATAAAACATCTGAATACAGCACCCATGCTTAAAGCAACAGGACCTATAAACTGAATTATAAACAAAAGGCCTTCCCTGAACCCAAAGCTCAGGCTTAATGTTTGAGTTAATTGTTCCCATAAAATTCTTGATTCAACAGCATCACCTCCACTGCTTCCGAGGGCATATGAAATGGATGCATAACCAAATTCTGGTTTGTCAATACCTACTGCTAATGAGAGCGAAGACCTTCTTGATGTTTTTTCGAATCTGGAGAGAAGATTGGATAAAGCTCTTTTGCTCAGCTCAATATTATCATCGATGTAATGGACAGTTGTTGAGATTATGCAGTTGGGCTGGTCATAATAGTGGCAGTAGGCTGTAATTCCTCCTAAGGGGCCCAATCCTTTAAATGCTAAATCAAGAATATCAACAACAGTATGCAGGAGGAGAAGAAGAAAGACGGTGAATAGAACCTCTTTCATCTCTATGTTGAACATTGCTTTTAAATAAGGAATGCCAAATATGTTTGAAAGCTCAAACATTAAGACAGCTATTGCTATTGATATTATAATTCCCAGGAAGCCGACTATGAACCAGTTGTATACAGGACCTGTTTTTTGATTCAGTGAGAGGAGAAAATCAACTAAACTGGATTGAGCATAAGCAAGGCTTAACATTGCTATTAATAGTATTAGCCTTTTCATACTACACCTCTATGAACTCAAATATCTTTTTAGCACTGCTCACAAATGTTATGACAAATGCAAGCATGAGGTTTGGAAGAAGGATGCCAAATGGAAGTAATAACCCTACCTTTATTAAACTAACCTCACTATTGCATTTGAACGGTTTTATTTCAGGAAGAGTTATTTTAGAACAAATGGATGAAGTTAGCTCTTTGTTGTACAGTGAAAGGAATACTGAATAGAAAAATGGCACTAGTACTATTAAGGAAATAGCCAGCAGATAGATAAAGTTGCCTGCTGTTCTCAGAGGTGGAATTAATCTTAGAACAATACCCAGGAAGAACAGAACTGTGAATCCAGTTGTAGCTATGAACTCCAAAAGTGCTTTTTGGCCAGAGATTAAGTTTAGATATGAGGATAGGGTATGAGAGTAAATTTCAAGTACCTGAATGTTTGCATTTAAATCGGCATCAGGAGCATAACTCATAAAGCTGATTGATAAAAGGCAGTAAAGCTTTCCACTTTCCTGAGTTGTGCTTAAGCAAAGAACAGCCAGAGGAACTTTCTTTACTTCTTGAATTGAATTGACAGGCACTATAACAGGGATAACTGAATAATCCATGCTCTGCTTTACTAGTTCTATCTGGGAATGATAACCATTTATTAACATATTCTTTATCTCATCTTCCATATCTACCAGCTTTGATAGGGCATAAGAAGTAGGGTCATCATTTATACCAAATAATCCAAGATAACTGCTCGTTAACTGGCAAAAGGCATATATCAAAGCAGGTGTGCTTATTACAAGTATTACCGTGATGAAAAGCTCTTTTGTTTCATTTTTTGCAAAGAGCATTGCTTTTCTATCGTTCTGGAACTTACTTCCGATGTAGGAAAGTGCTATTATTAATGCGTTTATTATTATTAAAATAGGCACAACGCTTCCTGTCAGGGGCATCATGTTTAAGTTGAGCTTACACATAACTCTGCACCCCGTAAAGGAAGTATTCTCCACCTAAGAGAAGAGAAACGGACCTGATACCTCCAAGTATGCTTAAGACCAACCCGACTGCGTAAAACAGAGATGTTATAGAAACAATTGCTGTGTATTCGGCAAGGGGAAAGTACATGCTTATTAAGCTCATTAATGAATCCACTGATGAGGATTTTAACGCTAACCATGGACTTGAAAAAAAGAACCATGATAAAACAGATAAAGCTCTTAACAAAGCTGCTAAAATATAACCTATGCCATAAGGCAATCTTTTTTCAATTAGAGGCTCTGAGAACCTCATAATTCTTATTCCAATTCCAAGAGCTTTGAATGTTTTTATAGTGTTGGCTACATCTTTGTATTCTGCCATTTCATCTGTCCTTTCTTTTCTTACATCACTATTTGAGATTAATTCATTAGTTTTTGGAAGTATAATCTCTTTGCTTATATATGCAAAGAAGTATGTAATCCACGGGAATATAAAGAGAATTACAAGTCCGATGGAAACCATTGTTGAGCCTATCCTCCTTGTAAAAGACAATCCTCTTAAGAAAAAACCTAGAGGCAGGAATAGGGCAGCTCCTATAAATGGAAGAAAGTAAAGAAGGAATTTTGAAACTCCGTAGATGCCTGCATTTGTTGCTAACACATTCAATATTATTGAAAGCCAGTCAGATGTTAAAGAGTATTTTATAAATTTGCTTACCTGAGAATTCATAGTAATACCAATAGGCGCTTTTGGTATTGGGATTGTTATTCCACCCCCTATGTAGAATGTTGGTAAAGCCTGCTGGCATATGTAAAGGGGAGAGATGAATATTTGGGCGTTGAATAAACTATCTATGATGGAGTTAAGAGTTGTTTCTACTTTTATGAATACATCACCTCCAACAAATATATTCATAATTGCTGTGTAGGAAGAGAGGAGAGCTAACGTTGCTATAACCAGAAGAATGTTTATGAATACTGTCTTTATTTCATTCTTTGCATTTACTTCTGAGTAGGTTGAGGAAGTTATTTTGGCACTGTAAAGCTGAAGGACCCCTATTATTAAACCTATTAGGTTTCCTATGAATATGAAAGGCATTGTTCTTTTTAACTCTGCGGTTAATGAACTGTAGTTTATAGAATACACGAGTGATGCAATTAGAAGTAAAATCATAAACCTTTTCATTCGATTACCTTAGATATTATTGTTTTTTAAAAATTCCTGTGAATTGTTTATTTTAAGGGGGGTTGGTGTTTTAGTTTAAAAAGTATTAAAAAAAGATGATACTAAAAGTTAATCATGAATGCGAAAAGATTGGTTGTTTTGCTTTTTTTGCTCAGCATAGGGTTTTCATTATCATGCCTTAGCATTGAAGATTATGCAAACTCCTATCCAACTAAAATGGTGCTTAAAGAGGGCCAAAACATTGAGGTTTCCCTTTATGCTTTTGTAGATGGAGATTTTAAACCTGTTAAAAATGCTATTATATTTGTTGAGAAGTATGGAAGCAAAGGCCTTGAGAGTATTTGCAAAGCAAATACAAATAGTGATGGTAAAGTAGTTGTTCCCAAAGATTCAGATGAGAGCAAGTATTACAGGTTCATGTTTTGTTATTATGACCCTGCTAAGGAGTGCGCTTTTAGGGAATGTTTAAGCGAGTTGAATATTAACTCAATTGATGATATTAAGGATTGTGTGGGCTTTTCAGTTAATAAAGAGAAAGCAACTGTTAATGGAGAGGAACTCAGGTTAAGACCCGCTGTAATTTCAACATCAACAACCATTTCAAGGCAGGTTGGAGTGAATGTAACCAACCTTTCCGTATGCTTTCCTTTGATTATTGCTCTTGGCACTATAATTGGAGTAATGCTGATGACAGGCAACAACCCGTTTATATGGTTCAGCTTTGATATGCTTAGAAATCCAAGATTGGTGAGACCTTCTAACATAAGGGCAGGCTTTGAAGAGGCAGGTGTAAGGAGAGAGAGAATTAGTACTGCTAAAAAATTGTTTATGGCTGGAAGGGCAGCTACTATGATGGCTGATAGAAAAAAGAAAACAAAGGTTGAAGGGAAGAAGAAAAAAGTAAAAGGTAAGGGAGAGAATCTTTTATTTTCACGAGAAGGAAAAGGAAGAAAGAATTTACTGTTTTCACCAGAATCCAAGGGACAAAACAGACTTTTATTTTCTCCTAAGGTGATAGAAGAAGCTACTTTGAAAAGAAAAGATTCGCAAAAAGGAAGAAAAGAAGGCCTTTCTTTCAGAAGGCTTTTGGGACATGTAGGAGCTGCTATCAATCTTCCTTCAGGTGTAGGAGCAGGTATTATTCAAAAACTGGAAGGAAAGAGGCTTGTGGAAAAAATAGCAGAACTTGAAGCCAAACCAGATAAAACATTCAAGGATATATTGAAGCTTCAGGGGCTCAAGCTGGTGAAAAACATAGGTGAAGGAGTAATCCTGATGGCCCTTTCTACTGGTTTTCTCTATGCAGGTGAAAAATTAAGTGGGCTTGAGCTTCTTGGTAAAAAAGGTGGTGAATTTGCTTTTGATTATTCGCGATGGGCTGTTTATCACATGATTGAGACTGCTCCTGGAATTTTAACCAACCTTGAGTGGCAGAGAGTTATTAAAGAGTTAGATGAAAAAGAGAGACAAGAAATTGGGAAAGTTGAGGAACAATTTATCAAGCTCGTGATACCTGCTTATCAACTTTTAGGAAATCTTGGTTTTCAACTAACTTACTTCCAAAATCCTTATGGGTTTAATAAGGCTTTATTTTCGATGGGAATTATATCTTTTAATCCACCTTCAGAAGCGGGCTTAGATCCATCTCTACGGGAGCAGGCTTATAAGCAGTTTTTAGAGGCTATCAAAAAACCAATTTTATATTTTGGAAAAGATGGAATCTATTTCAACAGCAGTTCTCCTGATGTTAAGCAATACCTGCCTTATGTTAAAATAAATCAGCAGAGTATTCCCTTAGAAGGAATTGTGAGGATTTATACACTTCAAACGATTGGAAAGGCTGGAAAGAGCAAATTTTCAATAGACAATAATACGGTTGAGATTCTTGATAGGGCATATAGAGGTGAAATAAAAGTAGAAGAAACAGGAGGTACATTCAAATTTATTGATGAGAATGGCAATAAAGTAATGGAGATAAAGGTTGATAGCCAAAATAATAAAATAACGGTAAAAAGAGGAGGGAAGACATATGAAACTAGATATGACCCTGTTGTAGAGACAAGCCTTGAGACATTAGTTCCTGAAAAGAGGGAAGAAGCACAAGAATTATTGAAACTGCTTTACCTGTCTCGTGAGGATGCAAAAGATGTGCTGGGTAAGGAGTATAATGAGGCGATGGATGAAGGATATTTTGGTTTTATCATAAAGAAAGGAAAGGGAGACGATAACTTTCTTAAAAAAGCGAGGGAGAGAATATATAAAAGACAAACAAAAACTGTAGAGAGTTCTGCAAAGAAAATGTTAGAGATTAGAAGGAAATACGAAAAACAAATGGCTAGATTGGCTGAACAGTATGGCATTAAAGAATTACCTTCAAACAGGCTTGTTGGTTTATTAGGGAAAAATAAGATAAGAGATATATTAATAGAAAAATATAAGCAAGGTTTTGTGGTTCAACTTCTTGAAATGGGTGAATATAACCAGTACTTCAAGTTGGCGGATTCAAACTTGTTTAAGTTGCTACTCCCTTTGGATGCAGAAAAGAGCTTTGATGCAGGGAGGTGGCTTCTTTCCTCTTATATACTAAGTTACTTAGCGGCTGAGACTAAAGAAGAAAGAGAAGGTTTACAGAAATACAGAGATCAACTCGATAAGTTTGGAGTGGATGTGGAATCCCTTGACAAGAAATTAGACAAATTTAAGGAAGGAAGAGCAACAGTATATAAAATCATGGAAAGCGAAATGGTAAGAGAAACCATGGAAAAAATTACTGGAAAGGTTTCTTATGAGAAGGTAAAGAGCCTTTTAGATTATAAAGCATTGCCTTTCTACTCTGCTTATGTAACAAGTATTTCAGATAAAAATCCAGAGAAGGTGAGCACCTTCTCAGATGGTGAAATTCTGCTTCTTACTATCTACAAGCAGAGATGGTCGGATTTCATGTTTGATGACCCATTTACAGGTTTAAATGAAAAGGAGATTTCAGATGTAAATAAGTTAGCTAAAAAGATGGAAAAGGCGAAAAAAGAAGAAAGGGAGAGATATCAACAAGCATTTTATGCTTATGTGGCGGAGAGATTCATCATAAAAAGAATGAAATACTTAGAAACAGAGAGAATTAACTATTTGAGGTACACCAAACTAATAGATATTCTCAATCAGAATTATGAGACTCAATTTAACACCAATAAAGATAAGAGCATTAAACAACTTCTTTCATCCAAAAGAGGAACTGAAAGAAAAAGAATTGAAAGGATGAGAGATGATTTGGCAAAGCTGAATGAGTTATTACCTGAGGGAGATAGATTTAATTTATATGAGATGAAATTGGGTGAGATACACAAGTATCTGGTTAAATTAAAAGATAAGTACTCTCAACGAGCATCATCTATCGATTTGCAAATATCAAAGCTAACATCAGTTGAGGTAGAGGCCTTTTCACTTTCAGAGTTTTCCCATCTGTATGTTAAGAAAGGAGACAAAGCAATAATAGGTCAGCCAGTTATATTTAGAGGGGAAGATGGTAAATTCTCTGTTATTATTCCTGGAAAGTCAGAGTATGAGGAAGATGTGCTTGAAGAAACTGAAAAAGCGTTTAAATCAGGATTAATCCATAAGGTTGCTTCGTTGTTTAAGGGAGACCCATTCAAAAACATACAGGGAGATGCCAGAAGAGCAGTTGAGTTATGGGAAAAGATTCGTAAATTGAAAGAGAGCAAAAAAAGATTGAGAAAAGCATCTAAATCAGTTGAGGAGGGAGGTTCCAAACTGATAGACAAGAAAATATCTAAATTAAAGAAAGAAATTGAAGAAATTAACAAAAAGAGAAGAGCATTAGGACTAAAACCCGTTGATGAAGATTTCTACAAGAAGTTCCTTACTGTGAAAAAGAAGTTGGTTAGTTTAAAGCAAGGAGAAGTAATTACAAAGGAAGATGTGTTGGTGCTTGGTGAAGTAACAGAGTTGCCAGAACTTGATGGAGTGAATCCTCTTGAAAAGCCTGAGGAATATGCTCAGCTTCTTTCAAACAACAGGAAGAAGAGAAAAGAGATTCTAAGTCTGTTGGAAGGAGAAAAATCCTAAACAAGCCAGTACTCAAAACCAAGCTCCTCAAGAGTCTTAATAAACCATTTTCTTTTTGAACCGCTTAATCCCTTTTTATCTATTATAAAGCCCTTCACCTCTTCAACACTCTTTTCTACTGCCTGCTTTAACATATCCGGCTTAATATCTTTATGATATTTAGGTAATATATGACTGAATCCTTTTTCTTCATTCAAACTTATATCTGTGAATTTTGGGGCATAGTGACCTCCTCCAATGCCTACAAAGTTTTCTACCTTCTTAAATCCTTTCAAAACATCCATAACTGCATCACCAACAATGCTACATGCTTTTAGATTGTTCCATTCTTCTATTGAACTTCCGACTTCAACAAAGACCATTGGATAATCAACTGTTGGGCCATGGTGGTCTGCTTCATAACTCACTGCATAACCGATTGTGTTTAACTCATCCAATTTCAAAAGTAATGCTCTCATCAAACTGCCGTAGCCAGGGTTTAGTGTAAAGCTTTCACCTCCTGCCTCAGCAATCCCCCAATTTCCAGGAATGTGGGTAGTTAAGCTCGGCCTTTTTGAAGCAGAGGAATGAGGGCTTAGAACAATGGCATAGTCAGTTTCAACAGGACTGTAAATTTCAATCATGCTTTTAACTCTTGTGTCGTACAATTTAATTCCACCTTTGTTTTCATAAACTCCTTCTCCAACTTCTACAAATTCAGTTTCTATTAAGTGCTTGGCAATATTGTTGCTTGCAATAACTAAGGAAGAATAAAGAATAACAACCATTTACCTTAACCTCCTGAATTCCATATTTAAAGGAGCATCTGCATGAACTCCAAACTTTTTGCTTATATAATGAGCCAGCTCAGCAGTCTTGTTGTAGTCTCCATGCATTGTATACACAACTCGGGGTTTTGCAGATATGTTGCCGAGCCATGCAATCAGTTGCTTTCTATCACTGTGGCCGGAAAATCCTTCAACTGTTTCAACCCTCATATTTATCTTTAATGTCTTTGGCTTCCCGTTGTCATCAATGATAGGTACTTCTTTTACGCCCTGCTGAATTTTAGCACCAAGCGAACTTGCGCTCTGATAACCTACAAATACCAGAGTATTTCTTTCATCTTCAGCAAGTAGTTTTAAGTACTCAACAGAAGGACCTCCTGTTAGCATACCTGATGGAGCAAGAATTACTGAAGGTTCTCCATCTACTATCTCTTTTTTATCCTTTCCATATGCTAACTTTATCTCGTCCCATTCAAACGGAGAGTCATTACTTAAAATTCTCTTTTTCAAACTGTTTTTTAAGTAATCAGGATATGCAGTGTGTATTGCTGAAGCTTCAAGAATCATTCCATCTATCCATACAGGTATGTTCCATTCGTGTTCCCTTGCATAATGCTCAAGGACAAGCAGTATCTCCTGACTTCTTCCAACAGAGAAAACAGGGATTAAAACATGCCCTTTGCTTTCAACGGTCTGTTGTATAACATTTATCAACGCTTCATCTGATTCCCTTCTACTTGGCAATATATCTGTTTTCTTTCCATATGTTGATTCTATGAATATTGTCTCAGCCCTTGGGAAGTTTATATGTGCAGGATTGAACAGATGAGTAAATCCGAATTTCATATCTCCTGTGTAGATTATGTTGTGTTTGCCTTCTCCTATATGTAAATGGGTTATTGCACTACCAAGTATATGCCCTGCATTGTAAAAAGTTAGCTTTACCTCGGGTGTTATATCAACAACTTCTCCGTAAGGAACTGTTATTATATGCTTTAACTCCTCCTGAATTTCCTTTTTCCCATAAGGAGGGTCCATATTGAGATATTTTTTGACCACATTTATGTAATCTCTTTGAAGTAGAGCTGTTAATTCCCTTGTTGGAGGAGTCATATAAACTGGACCATCATACCCGGCAGCAAATAAGAATGGAAGGAAACCTATGTGGTCTGTGTGAGCGTGGCTTATAACAACAGCATCAAGCTCAGATAAAGGGAAGCCCAGGAGGTTAAGATAAGGATACATTTCCTCTGGCTTATTACTTGCCTGATTAACCCCACAGTCCAATAAAATTTTACTATTCTTTGTTTGTATGAATAATGCACTCCTCCCTACTTCTCTGAATGCTCCAAGCATGCCTGCTCTTATCCAGGTAGTTTGAGGTAAGGGCTGAGCAATTCTTTTTCCCACCTTTGTTAAGAATTTCTTTCTATCCTGGGCATTGGT
This sequence comes from Microcaldota archaeon, assembly GCA_027024255.1. Taxonomy (GTDB): domain Archaea; phylum Micrarchaeota; class Micrarchaeia; order Anstonellales; family J096; genus JALVSQ01. Next base: position 33,876 of record JALVSQ010000003.1, on the reverse strand, counting down.
TACGATACTCTTTCTTATTCCATCAAGGGTTGATGAAGGCATTGTTGGATATCTCAAAACAATAGGGCTCCACTTTGTTTTTAGCATTATCTCTTTTAATCCTGTACCGTCTTTACCTATTACAATTCCTGGTTTTAACGCTTCTATATACACATCAGAGAAAAGCGGGTCAAAGTAAATGTTTTTTATTCCTGCTTCTTCTCCTACAATTTCCTTTATGATCCTCCTTGCTTCTTCTGGCTTCATTAGATAATCGGGGTCTGTTCTTATAAGCACTTTCCTTTTCAATGTTGAGGCTAGGTTCTTTACTACATCATTTTCTTCATATATTACCTCTGGATGCTTTACGTATATTGCTATGTTTGGCCCTAATAACTCGATTTTTGTAAGACCTGCTCTTTCAGGCACTATATCCTGTATAATCTTCTCTATTTCCTGGATATAACTCATAAAATCCCTCTTGGTAAAATAAGTGGTTTTTTACTTAACAATAACATTTTTAATAGTTTGCATTTTTTGGTTGCTCTCTTTCTCTGTTCTTAAATCTACGAGGAAAAGCAGGCCCGGAGGGATTCTCCCCTCTCCTCGGGTTCGAATCTTTCCACTCACTTCGTTCGTGGAGCCTACTGCCTTCAGCAGAATATAAATACCCAATAATTACACGGGCCCGGAGGGATTCGAACCCTCGGCCTATGGATTTCCTCTCTTGGAAAGAGCGTAAAAGTCCACCGCTCTACCAGGCTGAGCTACGGGCCCTACCCTATTTAGACTATGAGAAAGAATTAAAAATGTATCTTGCATCAGGTTTTTTAAACATTTTTTATTGAAATAGAAGGCATGAGAAAATTGGGTTTTACTCTTTTATTTGTGGCATTTGCTATTCTTTCCTACCATGTTAGAATATTCAAGATATGGGGTGCAGAAGGTAGTTTCTCTGCTTATTCATTTTTTGGGGCTTTACCCTCCGCTTTTCTTGGACCTATCTTTGGAGTTATAAGCATCATTTTCTCTCAATTGCTTCATAGAGTTATAGATGGGAAGGCATTATTTACCTCTTTATTTGGCTTAGCCAGATTTTTCATAATGCCTATTGCCTCTCTTTACTTTGCTTACTACAATAAAACAAAACTTGTCTCTTTTATTCCAGTCTTATTTTTTATTCTATTCGTGATTCATCCTTCTTCAAGCATTTTTTATGCTCTCTACTGGTTGATACCTATTGTGTCACCTTTTATCTCAAAGAATCTGTTTTTAAGGTCTCTAAGCACAACATTTGTTGCTCATGCAGTAGGGTCAACAGCATTCATTTACCTTATAAAAAGCACTCCTGAATTCTGGATTTCTTTAATACCTGTTGTTGCTCTGGAAAGATTGACATTTGGAGCTGGCATTGCTTTTAGCTATTTACTTTTCACAAACCTTCTGAATGCTCTTTTCCCTTATGAATCTGCTGAATTAGCAATTGAGAAGAGATATGTTTTGAGGTTGCTGTGATGCTTGATTATGAGTCTATAGAGTTTCTAGAACATCCAGAGCCAAAGAAGTTTAGAGATATTAAGCTTCCCCAAATAATAAGAGAGGTATTTAAAAGCAAGGGTATAGATAAGCTTTACGATTATCAGGCAGATGCAATTGAGCTATCAAGGCAAGGCAAGAATATAGTGATTCAAGCTCCAACAGCAGGAGGAAAAACAGAGGTTTACCTTGTTAGAGCTGTGGAGGAAGCTTTGAAGGGTTTTAACACCATTATTTTGTATCCTACAAAAGCATTAAGCAGAGACCAGACTGAAAGGTTTTCTCCTTTTTCCCTTTACGGCATATCAACTGCTGTGTATGATGGAGATACACCTCAATCAAGAAGGAAGAAAATCAGAGAGAACCCTCCAAAAATCTTGATAACGAATGTTGATATGTTGCATCATATACTCTTGAACCATACTATTTTCACTAAATTTTTCAGGAATCTTAAATTGGTTGTGGTTGATGAGCTGCATTATTATTCAGGAACCCTTGGAAGTCATCTGGCAAATATACTTAAAAGATTGAAGAGAATTATTTCAACAAGGTTCAAAAACAGGCTTAACTTTATAGCAACATCTGCAACCATTGAGAATCCAAAGGAGTTTGCAGAATTAGTCTTTGCAGAGGATGTTGAGGTAATATCTGTTGTTAAGAGTAATAGGAAGGTTAAGCACATTCTTATTAATCCTTCTGAGAGCTATATATCAGCTAGCTTGAAAATTGCTGAAAAATTAGATAAGAAAACATTGATATTTGCAGATTCTCATTTACTTGTTGAAAAGATTGCTTATATTGGTAAAAAAAGAGGGCTTAAAATAACATCCTATAGAGCAGGACTTCCACCAGATGTTAGAAGGCAGATAGAAAATAAGTTCAAGAGGGGAGATATAAGGATTTTAGTTACAACATCAGCGTTGGAGTTAGGCATGGACATAGGGAATGTTGATGTTGTGATAATGGCTGGTTTTCCAGGCTCTATTTCAAGAGCAAGACAGAGGTCAGGAAGGGCAGGAAGAAAGGGCCAGCTTTCATATTCCATAATGGTGGCCAGAGACAATCCTCTGGACCAGTACTATATAGATAATCCCGAGAACTTCTTTAAAGGAAAGCCAGAGAGCTGTTATGCAAACCCTGAAAATGAAGAGGTTTTGAAGTATCATGTTCTGGCAATGGCTTCAGAACTTATGTTAAAAGAGGGAGAAGAGAGGGAAATGGTTGATTTGCTTCTTAAAGAAGGGCTCCTCAAAAAGCTAGGACCATTTTATGCTCCTACACCCAAAGGTAGATTACTGGCAAGAACACTTAATTTAAGGGGCATTGGTGAAAGAATAAGCATATTTAACGAGGATGGGGCTTTGCTGGGAAGTAGGGAGTTACCCGTGGCAATGAGAGAACTTTACGAAGGCGCTCTTTACTTTATTAACAGTAAGCCCTACTTCTCTTTGAAACTGGATTTGAAAGGCAGGAAGGCAATTGTATCAAAAGCAGATGATGTTGATTATTACACCACTCCTCTTTCAGAAAGGTCTGCTGAGGTCATTGAGGAAAAGGAGTTTAAAGAAATAGATGGATTAAGGGTTGCCTGGGGAACCCTTCACATAGCAGATTCAGTAATAGGATATGTTGTTAGAGAAGAGTTCAGTAAAAGAAAGGTGGCTCAGCATTACTTTGATGAACCCTATGTATATGAATTTGATACCACTGGCCTCTGGATTGATATGCCTGAGGAGATGCTTTTCAATATCTCAAATTTTGGTTATGGTCTTCATGCATTTGAACATGTTTTTATAAATATGACTCCTGCTGTGGCAGGCAACAATCCGTCTGAGGTAGGGGGATTGAGCCTTCCTGAGGGAAGAATGTATATGTATGAGAGTGTGCCTAACGGCATATCAAGGATTGTCTTTAGAAGGTTTAAGGAAGTCGCTGAAATGACTTTTAATAGATTAAGTAAATGCAAATGCGAGAATGGCTGTCCTAAGTGCATTCTTGACCCTCATTGTGGAAATGACAACCAGTATTTGGATAAAAAAGCAGCAATAGAAATAAGCAAAGATATTATTCTTCGTCTTTCTTCTTAACAAGTCTTATATTTTTGCCCTGGAGATTTACAGGAATAGATATAGCAACTTCAATTGGCAACACAGTATAGTAATCCTTTGTTTTATCAACGCTTGTCACTTTGGCTCTCTCTCCTTTGAATGGGCCTGAGATTATCTCTACAATATCTCCAACTTCAATCTCTGCTTTCACTTCTTTCTTTACAGTTATCATCTTTTTTACTTCTTCAAATGAAATAGGTTTGTTTATAAGACCTTTAATATGCTTGACTCCATTTATGAGTTTTAGAGCAGTATTTTCGCTATCAACTTCAATTATTAAGTAACCAGCTACTTTGTCATTGAATACAATAGAGTAAACATTAAGGTCCTGAACCTTTGCCTTTTGTTCAAGCATTAAAGCAACAACTTTTTCCTGCCTTACAGCAACCCTTACTGCGTAAAATACATGCTCCATTTGACCACCTTATATAAATGCAAATATAAATGAAATCACAACTCCTAAAAGGCCTGTTGTTATCATCAGTAAGCCAGAAACCTTTGCAATTCTCCTTAGCTCTGCCTCTGTTGGCTTTTGAGCCTTTTTGGCAACAGCAATACACCTTTTTATTAATGCAATTTTATCCTCAAACATGCTCCCACTCAAAGAATCTCTAACTCTAGATCATCTGTGCCAACTTTTTTTGCCTCAGCAACAGGATTAAAGTTAACTCCTGCCAAAACCATTAAAACCTTTATGGCTGATTTCTTCAAATCTGGCTCTATTCTTGCTCCGAATATGATATGAGCATCAGGGTCCACTCTTTTTGCTGTTTCTGAAACAATGTATTCAACCTCTTTGAGTGTTAAATCCTCTCCACCTATTATGTTTATCAAAACCCTCTTAGCACTGCTTATATCTACATCAAGCAAAGGAGAGTTTAAAGCAGTTTCAACAGCAATCCTTGCCCTGTCTTCATGAGGAGCATCTATTGTTGCTTCGCCAACACCTATTACAGCATATCCAGCATCTTTTAGAACAGTATTTAAATCAGCAAAATCAACATTTACAAGGCCAGCCTTTGTCACTAATTCTGCTATGTTTTTTACAGAACCTGCAAGCACTTCATCTGAAATCTTGAAGGCTGTGTCAAGAGGCAAATCAGGTGCAATTGAAAGGAGCTTGTCATTCTTTATGACTATAAGAGTATCTACATGGTTTTTGAGTTTTTGCAGACCCTTCAATGCATTATCCATCCTGACCTTGCCTTCGGATGTGAATGGCAGTGTAACAACAGCAACAGTTAAAGCACCAACTTCCATTTTTGATAGCTTGGCTATTACAGGCAAAGCACCTGTTCCTGTTCCACCCCCCATTCCACATGTTACAAATACAAGGCTGGCATCCTTTAATATGTCCTTTAATTGGGGAACTGCTTCTTGAGCAGACTTTTCACCGCACTCAGGATTGCTTCCGCAGCCCCTTCCTTTTGTTAATTGTTTTCCAAGCAAAACCTTTCTATTTGCCTTTATCCTCAGCAAATGCCTTGCATCTGTGTTTGCAGCTATTAAATTTACATCCTCAACTCCCATTTCGAATAATCTGTTTAATGTGTTTGAACCACTTCCACCTGCTCCCACCACATATATTTTGGGCTTGCTCTCTTCTATGAACTTCAAAATTTCCTCTTCATCTTTGCTCAAATCTCCTACTAATTCTTCAGCTTGTCTTTCTACTTCTGGAACTTCTTTTACCTCTCCTTTTTCTTCATGCTTTTCTTCTACTTTCTCATTGTGCTCTTCATTGCTTTCTTTTTTTTCAAGTTCTTTATTAGCATCCTTATCTTCCATTCTAATCACCACTCAAATGTTGGAATATTCATAAAAATATATTTTAAACCTTTCTGTTTCCTGCTCCTTTTAAAATTTTTAGTTAAACAACTTGCTTATGTGGTTTGTGGAAAAAAGCGCTGATATTGGCACAGGATTCAAAATTAAACAAAAGTTGTTTTCTAAAAGAAGTAGATTCCAGAAGATAGAAGTGTATAAAACAGCAGGCTACGGCAATATGCTGGTTTTAGATGGATTGATTCAAACTGTTGAAGGGCTTAACTTCTTTTACCATGAGTTTTTGGTTCATCCTGCCATGCAATCCGTAAAAAATCCTGAAAGGGTTTTAGTAATAGGTGGTGGGGATGGGGGTGTTGCTCATGAAGTTTTGAAGTACAGAAGTGTTAAAGAGGTTGTTATTCGTGAAGTTGATAAAGATGTTGTTGAGGTTGCTAAGAGATACCTGAAGAAAGTTAATAGAGGAGCATTTAAGGATAAGAGGTTAAAGCTGGAAATTGGGGATGGAGTATCATTCACAAGTAATCACAAGTTTGATGTTGTAATTGTTGATATCTCTGATCCTGTTGGTCCTTCATCAAAGCTTTATTCTCCAAGATTCTTTGAAAGGTTAAAGAGCGTTATGAAAAAGAGAGGTGTTCTATCTGCTCAAACGGAGTCACCGCTTGTAATGCCTCAAACCTTTAAGAAATTAAGAAAAATTATTTCTCAAACATTCCCTTATTTCACTACAATAGTGAGTATGGAGCCTTCATATCCAGGGGGTTTCTGGACATACACCCTTGGCTCAAACATTCCTATCAGGAGAAGGAATAAGGAAAAGGTTCCTACCAGGGTTTTTGATTTTGATGAACTTGTTTATCTGTTTAAAGTATTCAGGAGGCTGGTAAAATGAACACATATCCTATGTCCTTTCTTAACACAGCTGAATACGATGAAGCAGAGGTTGTGGTGTTAGGAGTTCCTCTTGATAAGACCACCTGCTTTAAGCCGGGAACGAGGTTTGGCCCCAGAAGGATAAGGGATGTCTTCTTTGGGCTTGAGGATTACAGTCCTATGAATAAGAGGTATTACTCTTCTTTAAAGGTTCATGATATGGGTGATGTTGTTATTAATGACTTACAGAGTAGTCTTAATGAAACCGAAAGGATTGTAGAAAAGATTTATGGAGATGGAAAGAAGGTGATAGGACTGGGAGGTGAGCACACAATCACATTACCTATTGTTAAATCTGTAAGTAAATTTTACGATGATTTAGTTGTGTTGCATTTAGATGCTCATTTTGATATGGCTGATGAGTATGAAGGGCAAAAAATAAGCCATGCCTGCGTTATGAGAAGGATTACCGAATTGGGCATTAATGTGATTCATTATGGCATAAGGTCAGGAGACAAGGAAGAGTGGGAGATTGCTAAAACCCTCTCATTTGATGAGCTGAAGGGAGCATTGGAAGGTTTAAGTCATGTTTATGTTAGCCTTGACATAGATGTCCTTGACCCTTCATTTGCTCCAGGCACGGGCACTCCTGAGCCAGGAGGCCTTTCATATAAAGAGTTAGTTGAAGCTTTAAGGCTTGCTAAGAATGTAGTTGGCCTTGATATTGTTGAGGTAAGCCCTCCCCTGGATTGCAATGATATAACTTCAATAACTGCTGCGAGAATTCTCAGGGATTTCAGTCTTTACTATTTTGGATAAGAACTTTTAGTAATTCAAATAGCTCCTTTTGATTTTTCACTTCGTAATCTGCTCTTATGTTAAACTTTTCTTTATCCTCAATTTTATGAGTCCATTCAATAAAAATTGATTTTGAGTTGAGCTTTAAAGCCATGGCAATATCTGTTTCCCAGTTATCACCTACTACAAGTATTTCATTGGGTTTTATTCCTCTTCTCTCTACGAATTTTATAAAGTGCATTGAAGGCTTTCCCAGCACTTCTGGGTCCTTTCCTGTTGTTGCCTTTAAGGCTCCGACCACCAGTGCAGAGCCTGGCTCGACACCTCCTTTTACAGCATGATACCTATCCATTGATTGAGCTAAAAAATCAGCCCCTCTCATTATCTCGTGAAAAGCGCTGGCTAAAATTTCATAATTTATGTCCTTTGAAAAACCAGCAAAAACAGCATCCACATTCTTTTCCTTAAACTCGATGTTCGGAAGCATTTTCCTTACAGAGCTCTCCGCTATTGAGAGAATTGAGGAGTAACCTCTCTCATCGCTGACATCTTTTAATATCACAGCAGGTGTTATTACATTCTTTTCATCTACCCCTAATCTTTTAGACCATTCCTGAGGCGTCAGTAAAACGGAGTTTGTTGTTATATAGACATCAATCTGATTTTGTTTGCACACTTCAAATATTTTATCGGTGTAGGGCAGTTTGCCCGTTCCCCTTACCCATAAGACACCATCTATATCAAAGAGGATGGCTTTTAACATGGACTTAGGTTTAAAAGAAATGTTTTTATATACTCTGCTTATTTATAACTACGGGTGCTCCTATGGAAGATATTATAAGTTCTGTGCTGGGTGAAAAGAAAGCATCCCTGACAGAGTATGATACAGACCTCCTTCAAAAAATAAGAATTGCGGTTATAGGAGTTGGAGGAGCAGGCTCAAATGCTGTTACAAGGCTTTATGAGGAAGGTATTAAAAGTGCAAAAACAATTGCTGTTAATACTGATGCCAATCATTTGCAGAATGTTGCTAAAGCTCATGAGAAAATACTCATAGGGAAGGGAATAACAAGAGGGTTGGGAGCAGGAGGCGACCCTAAAATAGGGAGAAAGGCAGCAGAGGCTGATATTGATGCAATAAGAAGAGCAGTTGAAAATAATGAGATTGTTTTCATTTCAGCAGGTATGGGAGGAGGAACAGGAACAGGTGCGGCTCCTGTTATAGCAAGAACTGCAAAAGAGGAAGGAGCCCTTGTCATATCAGTTGTCACATTCCCTTTTAAGTTAGAGAGGAGCAGGATTAAGAAGGCCCATGAGGGAGTTAAAGATTTGATAAATAATTCAGATACAGTAATCCTGATAGATAATAATAAATTGCTTGAGTATGCTCCTAATCTACCTGTGAATGAAGCTTTAAAGGTTGCCGATAGCGTTATAGTAAGGGCAGTTAGAGGCATTGCTGACAGCATTGTTTTGCCTTCTTTGATGAATATTGATTATGCAGATGTAAGAAATGTCATGAAAGACAGAGGTTTAGCTATGATTTCAATAGGAGAGGGACAGGGAGCGGACAGGGTTAATCAGGCTGTTGAAGGTGTTTTAACCCATCCTCTGCTTGATGTTGATTTTGAAGGAGCAAAAGGAGGCATTATACATATTGAAGGTAGTGATGACTTAACGCTTGGAGAAGCAGTTGAAATCGCAGGTAGAATTACAGACCAGTTTGATGAAAATGCAGAGGTAAAGCTGGGAGCCAGGATAAACCTGAATTTGCAGAATAAGGTTATTGTTTCAGCAATAGTAACGGGTGTGCATTCTCCTCAGCTTGCTGGCAGTGCTGTTAAGAGAGATGATGATGTGTTAACACTGTGAAAAAATGGCATTTGAACATGAGTATTATTTAGCAAGTCTCATAGTTGCAGAGTTGAAGAGGTACGCTGATATTAAAGACATTGAAGAGGTTGAGTTAGAAGTGCCGAAGGGTGTTAATGCAGGTGTGCTTGGAGCCATATTAAAGGACATATTTAAATTGAAATCTGTAATAAAAGAAGGAAAGAAATTGAGGATTGTAAGTGCTTATTTAAAAGAATGAGCCTCAATAGCTTATTAGATGATGAAATGCAGGTTTTCTGAGCAATGATGAGAACCTGGAGCACTGATTATTCTACCTTTATTTCCTTCCTTTTCTCCTTCTCTTTCTTTATAGGTATTGTCACCTCTAAAATACCATTTACATACCTTGCCTTTATCTTGCTTTCATCAGGAATTGCTGGCAGCTTAACCTTTTTGTAGTACTTCCTGCTGGCAGTATCCACTTTTATTTCCAGCAAATCGTCATCCACAATGCTTAGTTTTATATCCTCTTTGTTAACACCAGGCACCTCTGCTACAATCTTTAAGTTTCCCTTTTCTCTGTAAACCTCTGTTAAAGGCTCTCTTGCTCCCATCAACTCCTCTTTTCCTTCTTCAATTGCCTCAATTGTTGGTTTTATGTTTCCAAACTCCTTTATTCTAGGTTTTCCATCAGGCCCTATGGTTATAGAGTAGCCATAGACCTTTGCATTTGGGTCTCTTAAAAATTCCTCTAACTTCTTTTCATCTATCTCTGTGAATTCTTCCATCATCTCCTCCATTCTCTTCATCATTTCCTCAAATATCTTATCTATGTCATCAAACCCGAAAAATCTCCTTCTTTTCATGCTCTCACCCCCAAATTCTAAAATATTATTAGATTTTTTGTTTAAAAACCTTTCGCTATCTAACATCTCCATAAAATTCCAACTCAACTTCTTCACTTCCATTTTCTCTTAATATCGTATTTGAGTAACATTTTATTGTAAAATTTTTTGTTCCATTGCATATAGAGGCGTTGCCCACTGTAACATTGCATTCTTCAATTGTTAACTCTTCTATGTTTTCTGACGTCCAGTTTGTTGAGTTGAGGATGGTGTAAACCCTGTCAATTATTTCCTGCCTCATGTCCTTTTCAAGCACACCTTTGCACATAATTCTATTTACTGTTGGTTTCTCAAGAAGTGTTGAGTTGCACATAATTAAGAATCTGGTTGAGATGGGAAAATGAATTAAACAATCCACATCTTTAACTTTATTATCATCTGAAGGGAATGAAAGGGCTATGAACAATGCTGCAAAGAAAAGGATTATTAAGAAAAGGACGACCGAAGCACTACCTTTCATACTCCACCTCTATTATTTTTCCATTCATCTTTATGTATGCTTTGCATGTTTCGTTACTTTTCAGCGTGTCAATGAGCCTTGTTTTTATCCTTATTCCGCTCTCTTTGAACAGTCTTTCAACATTTATCCTTTCCTTATCAACTTCAATTGTTTTGTTGTTTGCCATCTCTGTATAGGCAATCCATGTTGCTATTGACCTGTTCCTTACCTCTTTGTTAAGAAATGCTGGAGAACATCCTTCTGGAATTAAAGATAAAGCCACAAAGGAGAGCAGTATAAACAGGATTACTATTCCGAATACATCCTCAATCAATGAGCACACCTCCAGTTTCCAATGGTTTTATAGTGACGATGCCCCTGGTTTTATTAGTAATTATATGGCACGGCTTTCTAAAGCATTCCTTATCGCAGATATGTGTTGAATTAAATGTGAGCTCTTTTTCAACAACATATATGGATTGGGTTCCTTCACAACCTGCTTCGAGAACTGATTTGAGCCATGGTTCATTAAGCAATGTTTCTACATTGCTTCTTTCATATAAATATCTCTCCTTTCCAAATGAGTATGTGGTGTAGAGGAGCATGAAAGATATAAGGCTTAATAAAAGAAACACAACAGGTTGAATTACCAGTTTTACCTGGCCTTGCATTTAATATCACCTTCTTTTATACATTCAAATTGTCCAAGTACATTACCTTCTGCCTTTAAATGAAATCTTATTGAGATATGTTCTGTTGATATGATGTTATTTTTTATGCTCACAGGTCTTTTTGTAAATCCTCTGCAGTTGCCAAATACATATGCTTCTTCAATGCAAAGGCCAGCATTTTTTATAGAATGTAGCTCTTCGCTTAAAGAATACCAGAAAAGCAGATTGTTGATGCTTAGTCCGATTATTAATAACAAAGAGCCTATTGCCAGAATTGATAATGCATTGAGAATCCAGTCGCTCATGGTTGCCATTCAACACTCACCTTTCCATTATCTATATTAAATGTGTAGTAACTTCCATCAACAGGGTTGATGTAAAAGTTGCCTTCACAACTTACATTCACACATTTGTTTATGTACTTCTTTGTGCACAAAGTTGAGCCATTCCAGAGAACATCTCCATAAGTCCTTAATACAACGCTTATATTTGAATTGCATCCTTCATCTATTGCATCTCTCATTCCATACAAAAAATTCAAACTCTCTTTTTCCCCTATTCTCTGGTGCAATTCATTTTGAAGAGTTAAGAAAGAGTAGAGCATAAATGAAGCAATAAGTATGCCACCAATAGCAAGAACGAGGAAGCTTACGGGATTCCCTTTCATCTTTCTCACCTTTTACTTAATATGATGGTCTTTTAATAACCCTGCTTTTCTCAGCACTTTCTCCCAGTCCACAAATATTAAAGCAATGGCTAAAAAGAATGTGATTAAATCAACAAGTAGTGAAAGGTCTGTTTTTACATAAGATTCAATTGCGCTCATGCTTTTTACATAAACCACGATACCTATGCCATAACTTATTGCTCTTCCAAGGATAAAGCCAAGTATTAAAGGGTATATATTTATTTCTGAAGCACCCGAGAGAATAAACATGATATTGCTTGATAATGGTGATAATGAATAGAGAAATGAAACTATGAAAATATCAAAAGGTTTTTTATCAGATAATTCTTTTAGCAAATGAAGTTTTTCTTTCCTCTGTTTGCTCATGAACTTTAACGAAAAAAACTTTGTTAAGTAATAGAGGATTGTTCTTCCAGTGATTGCTCCAAAAAGGCCTGTGAGCAGTATTAATGCTGTTTCTTCACCAGGATTTGTTAATTTAGCATAGGCTAAGACAAGCCAGGTTGGTGGAGCAAAAGCAGGCAGTGCATTGAAAAAGGTTACAACTACAAATAATTTTAAGTAAAACTCAATAGTCATGCTTTCAATTTTGTTAAAAACATTTAAAAGGCTCTTTTCATTATGTGCACAACAGCTGTTGCTCCACTTCCACCTACATTATGGGTTAAGCCATATTCTGCATCTTTAACCTGTCTTTCTCCTGCGTCTCCTCTTAGCTGGAGAGTTATCTCAACAGCCTGCTTTACACCTGTTGCTCCAACAGGATGGCCTGCTGCTTTTAGCCCCCCACTTGTGTTGACAACAACCTTCCCTCCATGGGTTGTCCATCCTTCTTTTGCTGCTTTGTAGCCCTGTCCTTTTGGGAAAAAGCCAAGAGCTTCTATTGCTAAAACCTCTGCAATTGTAAAGCAATCATGCACTTCAGCAACCTGAATGTGGTTTGGAGTAATGCCTGCCTGCCTGTATGCTTTTTCACCTGCAATTCTTGCGGCCTTTATCTCTGTTAGGCTTTCTCGGTCGTGCAAAGCAAGTGTATCACTTGCCTGAGCAGATGCTACGATTTCAACAGGTTTCTTTGTATAACTTTCAGCAATGTCCATTGGAGCAAGAACAACTGCTGCGGCTCCGTCTGTTATAGGGGAGGAATCAAATATTTTGATGGGCTTTGCTATGTACTTGGAATTCATAACTGTTTCTATGGTTATCTCTCTTGGAAATTGAGCATAAGGAACCTTTGTGGCATGCTTGTGGTTTTTAACAGCAACCCATGCAAAATCTTCTTCGGTTGCTTTAAATTCATACATATACCTTCTCATCATCAATGCATAAAGTCCCGGGAATGTTCCTCCTGCAAAAAGCTCCCATTCCTGGTCTCCTGCTCCGCCCAGTATTTGAGTTACTTGATTGGTGTTTAAGTCAGTCATCTTTTCTACTCCACCTACAACTACAATGTCATGAACTCCTGAGGCAACAGCAAGATAGCCCTGCCTTAAAGCAACACCACCACTTGCACATGCTGCCTCAACCCTTGTCATAGGAATAGGGTTTAATCCCATCTGGTCAGCAAGCAAAGCCCCGATGTGTTCCTGGCCTGCAAAGCTGCCTCCAGCCATGTTGCCTACATAACCAGCATCTATTTTTTCACCTCTAATACCGGCATCTTTTAATGCTTTTATTCCTGCCTCAAGCGTTAAATCCCTCAGTCCTTTATCCCAATGCTCTCCGAACTTTGTTATTCCAACACCAATAATAGCAACTCTTCTCATGGCTTTCTTTCTTTTACAATAATCTTTAAAAGAAGGTGTTTTTTGATTCGTTTATTGCAGAATTTTAGTTAGGTTTAAATATGGTTTAAGTTAAAACTAAGTTTATGAGACTTATTTATGTTCTTCTTTTAACTCTTTCACTCTCATTTTCAAATGTAATGTATTTAAGCGGGGGTATAAGTGCTGAAATTATTTATGGTCAGGTTACCTATACTTCATCGGGCAATATCAATTTTTACAAGTACTTCATAAAAGGAAGGCAAAATGCTACCAGCATTGGCATATCAAATCTTCTCAATGCGTCCAATAAAATAACCCTTGTTCTTGATTACAACGGAACGATAAAGGATGTTAAATCCACCAAGAGTTTAAATGTGGTTATAGGCGAAAAAAGAGTTGTTGTGCATTTTCAATTAGGTGTTGATGAAAAGCTAACATTAATACTTATAGGAACTAATAGGATTGAGAGAATAGGCAGTTACAGCGGTTT
>JALVSQ010000003.1:0-19992 GCA_027024255.1 Microcaldota archaeon | reverse complement strand
CGGTTTTTTACCCCCTGAAAGGTTTATAAAGACAGAGGAGAAACCAGAGCATGCAAATGCAACTTTTAACCAATCTGTGGAGCAAAATGTTTCATTGCCCGAGCAAAACAAAACCAACTTTATTGAAAAAAATGTTTCTGTCCCAGAGCCTTTAGTTATAAATTATGAAGAGGAAAAGCATGTAGATGTTGTTAGCATAGTTTTATTCATTGTTATAGTTGGATTAACTTTGATAGTTGCTAAATATGTTTTGGGTATTATAAAAGAGAGAGAACCACCTAAAAAAGAAGAACCGAAGCCTTATTCAGTTGAAGATGATGTTTATCTTGAAAGGTTTTTTGAGGAATGAGGATAGAATGAAGAGTTAAGGTTTAAAACAGATGGTAGGATAATTAGTTCAGGGGATGGGAGATGGAAACATCTATGGCAGAGATAAAGGAGATTCTGAAAAACATAGAAAAGAACCTAAACAGAGATATGGTGTTAAGAGTATTGGGATTTTTGGCTCTTTTGTAAGAGGAGAGGCAAGGAAGACCAGCGATGTTGATATATTGGTTGAATTTGAAAGACCTATAAGCCTTTTCAAATTTCTTGAGCTGGAGGAATACCTTGCTAACTTAATAGGGAGAAAGGTGGACCTTGTGTCTAAAAAGGCACTTAAACCACATATTGGAAGGCACATTCTTAAGGAGGTAGTGAGTGTATGAGGAGAACATACAAAGACTTCTTGTGCTTTGTCCGGTAATTCTGAGCATAACCCATTTAAGTTTTTAAACATTTTCTTACACAATAATTAACATAATGAGAAAATTCAGGAAAATGATAAAGAACAACACAAAAAAAGCCAGAGAAGCAGAGGCTAATTTATTTAAGAAGTTAATGGAAAAGGGAATTCCTGATGAGAAGTTAGTAAAACTCCTAACTCCTTCTCAGGTAGAGGAGTATGAGAAGGAAGTGGTTAAAAGATTGCTTGAAGAGTTTGGAGATGGAGTTCCTAACAAAGAGGCCGTTAGAGAGATAAGGGAAAGGTTAGGAGAGGAAGTGGTTGAGGAATTGCTCAATGAAGTAGTCAAAGTTCTTTTGATTAAGATTAACAGTGAGTATGGGGAGGAAAGAATGGAAGCCTGTTTTGCCCTGGGTGATCTGGGGGTTCCAGATAAAGAAGTTATTAACGCTCTTGTAGAGAGATTGAGAGATGAGTATGAAAATAGTAATGTTAGGAAAGCAGCTGCTGAAGCCCTTGGTAAATTAGGAGTTGCAAATGATAAGGTTATTAATACTCTTTTAGGAAGGTTGAGGGATAAGAGTGAATGGTCAGGTGTTAGAGCAGCAGCTGCTGAGGCTTTAGGAGAGTTAGGAACTGTAAGAAAAGTAATTAAAACCAGGGTAAATGAACTCAAAAAGAAGGGCAGATTATGGAAGGTTATAAAAGGAGCTATTAAAGCACTGGTTAAGTCAAAAGACGGAGATGATAAGGTTATTAATGCTCTTTTAAAGAGCTTGAAAGATGAAAGCCCGGATGTCATAGAAGCTGCTGCTAAAGCCTTAGTTAAAATAGCCAGGAAAAATCACATCGAGAATGAAATTGCTGAAAGAATTTTACCCAGAATTAATAGCAAAAGCTTGGTGGAAAAAGAGGTAGTATGTTTGGCTTTAGGTAAATTAGGAGTTGCAAATGATGAGGTTATTGATGCTCTTTTGGGGAGGTTGAAAGATGAATGGCTGGCTGTTAAAAAAGCAGTTGCTAAAGCCTTAGTTAAAATAGCCAGGAAAAATCACATCGAGAATGAAATTCTTGAAAGAATTTTATCCCGTATTAACAGAAAATACCCTGAAGAAAGACATGGAGTATGTTTGGCTTTAGGAGAATTAGGAGTAGCAAGTAAAGAGGTAATCAATATTCTTCTAGGAAAATTAAAAGATGAAAATGAAAGCTGGGCGGTTAGAGAAGCAGCCGCTGAAGCTTTAGGAAAATTAGGAGTAGGAAGTAATGAAGTTATTAATGCTCTTTTAGGAACCTTGAGAGATAAGAATGAATGGTCAGGTGTTAGAGCAGCATCTGCTGAAGCTTTAGGAGAGTTAGGAGTACCAAGAGATGAGATTGTTAATGCTCTTTTAGAGAGATTAAAGGATGAGAATGAAAAACGGGATGTTAAAAAAGCAGTTGCTAAAGCCTTGGGCAATCTTGGGGTTCCGGATGAAGAAGTTATTAACGCTCTTGTGAATAGGTTAAAGGATGGGAAGGAAGTGTGGTATGTTAAAGAAGCAGCTGCTGAAGCTTTGGGTAAATTAGGAGTAGCAAATAATGAAGTAATCACTACTCTTGTAGGAAGATTAAAGGATGAGAATGAAGTATGGTATGTTAAAAAAGCAGTTGCTAAAGCCTTAGGAGAATTAGGAGTAGCAAGTAAAAAGGTAATAGATGCTCTTTCGGGAAGATTGAAAGATGAAAATGAGTATGTTAAAGAAGCAGCCGCTGAAGCTTTAGTTAAACTAGGAGTAGCAAGTGATGAGGTAATTAAAACTCTTATAGAGGCCCTGGACCACTGGAAGCTGGATGTTAGAAAAGCATCTAAAACAGCACTTGAACAAATAGCACAAAAACATCCTGAGGTTAGAGAGAAGATAAGAACATTAATAGTGGGTTAAAAAATAAATGGAAAACTTTTCTATTGAATTACCGAACAGGTTAGGTCTTTAACGAACATATGAGTAAATATTAAAAATTGTTATAATAACTTAAATAATTGTGGGAGAAGAAAAGGTAAAAGCGGATGAAGTTAAGCATGCGAATCCTTTTTATGTTCTTAAATTGTTAAAGAAAACAAAGGAAGAAGCAGAAAGGATGGTTGAGCTGCTTAATCCATTCTTAAAGGACATCAGCGGTTTAGGTATATTGAAGAAACCCAGAATACGGGTTGGTCCCCTTTCCTTTTTTGCCGAGCTTTCCCCCTTTCTCAAAACCCTTGTAAGTAGCCCAAGGGGCCAGTACATAAGGAGGAAAAACATAGTTTTATTAGGCACCTGGAAAGACATGGAGTTGGTTATGCCGCATGAGTTGATGCATGCAGTGGATTATCAACACAAACTGGACGACAGAGTTAAGGGAGAGATGAAGAGCAAAGGAGTTTACTCTAAATTTGAATTGAAGAGACTTTTACCCATTCTCAGAGAGGGCAGGGCAATGGTTGCGGGCTTCATGTATAAATTTGGGGACAGGGCTTTTGAGGAATTAGAAAGATTTGTGGAAAAGGAGGTTGATGCAAATACCCTTCAAATAAAATTGTCAGTTCAATCCATTTTTGCTTCTTTAAGCGTTTACGGAGCATCCACAGGTTTTAATATGCTGAGTGGAAGCCTTTCTCACAAGCTTTTCGGAGTGCTTCTTACAGGAGCCAGCTTACTTGCATTATCTTCTTTATCTAAGCAGGTTATGATAACCTGGTTTGAGCTGAGGTTGGAGAGATTGATAAGAGCAGGAAAAGCCTTTGACCCTTATAAAACAGGAACCAGGTTTATGCTGGAAGTTGCAAAACGGATTGGAGGTTTGAAGAATGCTTTAAAGCTTACATTTGAGAAACCACCTGTATCCCTGGATGAGATTCTCAGGCCAGAGGTTTATGTAAGCAGGGTTATGAAGGAGTTAAAAGAGTAAAACAACATTTTTAAACAAACCCTCTTAATTCTTGAATGAGTGGTAAAATGCCCAATGGAAAAAGATTATTTGAAGAATCAAAAAAAGAAGCAAGGGTTTACAAGCATAAGAAGTACATTGCTCAAACCGTATTGATAGATATAAAGGCAGGAAAGGATATCGTTGTTTTAAATGAAAAGGATGCAGAAGAGAATGATATAAATGCCGGGGATAGAGTGGGCATTAAAATAAGAGATAATGTTGAGATTGTGATTGTTGATGTTTCAAGCCAGTTGGTTAAAGAGGGAGAAATCGGCATTTTCACAGATGTTGCTGAGAAGTACAGGATAAGTGAAGGGGATATTGTTGAAATAGTTCATGTACCCATGCCTTTGAGTCTTGAAGCAATATCCAAAAAAATTAATGGAGGAATCATGACAAAGAACGAGATTTCATCAATAATAAATGATTTAATGGAGAATAAGCTCGCTGAGCCTGAGCTGGCAGCATGGATAACCGCCATTCAAATAAGAGGCCTTAACGATGATGAGACGATATACTTAACTCAAGCAATGGTTGATAGCGGAGACAAGCTCAGCTTGCCCAAGCATCCTGTTGTTGATAAACATTGCATAGGAGGAGTTCCGGGCAATAGAACAACAATGCTCATAGTTCCTATTGTTGCTTCAGCTGGCCTTTATATTCCAAAAACATCTTCAAGAGCAATAACATCTCCTGCAGGCACAGCAGACACAATGGAAGTTTTGGCAAATGTTAATTTTTCAATGGAAGAGTTAAAGGAGATTGTGTTAAAAGCAAGAGGGGCCATAGTCTGGGGAGGAGGTATAAACATTGCTCCAGCAGATGATCATATGATCAGGATAAGGAGACCCCTCCATCTTGACCCAAAGGGCGTTTTATTAGCCAGTATTTTAGCAAAGAAGAAAGCAGTTGGCTCTGAGTATGTTATTGTGGATATTCCTGTTGGTAGGGGTGCAAAGGTAGAAGATATAAATATGGCAAAGGACCTGGCAGATGATTTCAGGAAACTTGGAGCAAAGTTAGGCATGAAAATAGGCGTTGTTATAACTGATGGGTCTGAACCAATAGGCAATGGAGTAGGTCCTGCGTTAGAGGCAAGGGATGTTTTAAGGGTTCTTGAGGGCAACGGTCCTTCTGATTTAAAAGAGAAGGCAGTTCTTATGGCTGGCAAGCTGTTAGAAATGTCTGGCAAGGTTAGCAAGGGAGATGGTTACGATGTTGCAAAGCATTTCCTGGAAAGCGGAAAGGCACTTAAAAAAATGAAGGAAATAATTGAGTTGCAAGGAGGAAATCCTGATGTGAAAGCAGATGAGATACCTGTTGGTGAGTATAGAGAAGTAATAAAAGCAGAGAAGGAGGGTAAGATTGAACACATAGATAATAGAGCAATATCAAAAATAGCAAGAGCAGCAGGAGCTCCTTTTGATAAAGGGGCTGGTATTTACCTGTTTAAATCAAAGGGTGATAGGGTTAAGGTAGGTGATCCTTTATTTGAAATATATGCTGAAAGCGAAGCAAAGCTAACATTTGCAATAAAAATGCTTGAAGAGTTCAAGCCAATAAAGATGGAAAAAATGCTTTTAGAAGAATTTTATTAAAGAGAAGTAAAGAGAGTGCAGCAGCAGCTGTCTTTCCCGCCCATAGGGCAGTACTTGAACAGCCGTGAGAGGGCTTAGCTTCCGTGTTCGGGATGGGAACGGGCGTAACCCCTCTCCTATGGCCGCTGCGTTAAGAATGCTTGTTAGAAACATTTTTAAATGTTGCCTTGAAACAAACTTAAAGCCTGTTTGTGCAGGCGACCCCTTGAATGGGGCAACGCGGTGATAGAATGACAGATATAAGAAAGCCGAGAGGAGGCTCACTTGCATTTAGACCCAGAAAAAGGGCTGAGAAGTTAGTTCCTTCTATTAACTACTGGCCAGAGGTTAATGAAAATGCTGTACTTGGATTTGCGGGTTATAAGGCAGGCATGCTAACTGTCGGTTATATAAATAACGAAGAGGGGCCTGCAAAAGGCATGGAAGTATTTACAGGAGCAACAGTCATTGAAACCCCTCCCATGAAAGTGTTTGGAATCAGAGCATATGAAAATGGAAGTGTTTTTGATGAATATACAGAGAATAAAGAATTTTTGAAACCTTTAAGTATAAAGAAGGACAGGATAAAAAGCTCAATTCCTGAAAAGGAGTTTAAAGATATCAGGTTACTTATATATGCCCAACCAAAACTTACGGTTATAGGAATGAAGCATATTCAAAGAATGGAAATTGCAGTTGGTGGAGATAACAAACTGGAGTTTGCAAGGTCTCTGCTTGGTAAAGAGCTGAGGGTCAAAGATGTTTTAAAAGAAGGCATGTTTATAGATGTAGTTTCAATAACGAAGGGCAAGGGTTGGCAAGGGCCTATTAAGAGATTTGGATTATCAAAGCAGAGGAGAAAAGCAACAGGTAAAGTCAGGCATGTAGGAACACTCGGACCTTTTCATCCTCCTTATGTTATGTATACTGTACCACAGGCAGGACAGATGGGCTTTCATAAGAGAACTGAATTAAATAAATGGGTGCTTAAAGTAGGGGAAAATCCTGATGAAATTAATCCTCCATCAGGCTTTCCCCATTACGGTATTGTTAAAAATGATTACATAATTGTAAAAGGTTCAATTCCAGGGAGTAAGAAAAGGTTAGTGAGATTTAGATGGGCTTTGAGGAGGAGGGACATAGTGGAGCCAAAACTTACTTACATTTCAAAGGATTCAATAAACTGAGGTGGCACGAATGAAGGTTAAGGTTTATGATTTGGAGGGTAAGGCTGTTGAGGAAGTTCAACTTCCGGGTGTATTTAGCGAGGAAATCAGAGAAGATTTGATAAGAAGAGCAGTTTTGAGTGATGAAAGTAAGGAATATCAACCAAAAGGAAATTATAGATGGGCAGGCCTTGAAACATCTGCTCATTATGTTGGAAGAAAGGAGGCATTTAAATCATTAAAGAACAGGGGCCAGGCAATGCTTCCAAGAGAATTCTTTGGAGGTGGAATTCCAGGAAGGGTTAGAAGAATTCCATCTGCTGTTGGAGGAAGAAGAGCCCATCCTCCAAAGCCCTGGAAAAAGATTGTTGAAAAGATAAATAAAAAAGAATATATGAAGGCTTTGAGAAGTGCACTGGCAGCAACTGCCTCCATTGACATTGTAAAGCAGAGAGGTCATAAAGTCTCTCAATCTCCTATTATTGTGGTAGATGATTTAGAAGGATTAACTAAAACAAAGGATGTTTATGCCTTTTTAATGAAGTTTATCAGAGAAGATATTGAAAGAGTGAAAGAAGGTAAAAAAAGAAGGACAGGTGTCAGGAGAAGAAAAGGAGGAGTTAAATATCCGAAATCCGCTTTGATAGTGGTTAGTAAAGAATGGAAAGCAGGCAAGAACATTCCGGGCATTGATGTTAAGTTGGTTAAAGAATTAAAGGTTAAGGATTTAGCTCCGGGCGGTCATCCGGGCAGGCCTTTAATAATAACAAGAACTGCTCTTAACCAAATCAACGAGTTATGGGGTGGTAATGAATGAAGGTTATTAAAGATGTTGTTAGAACTGAAAAGGCTGTTCAGCAGGCAACCATCAACAGAACAATCATGTTTGTTGTGGATATGAAGGCAACAAAGCCTGAGATAAAGGAAGAGGTTGAAAGGGTATTTAAAGCAAAAGTAAAAAAGGTAAGAACCCAGATTAACTTCAAGGGTCAAAAGATTGCTTACGTAAAGTTTGCTGAGGATGTTAATGTTGAGGACATAGCATCGTCACTTAACATGGCATGAGGTGTTTAATATGGGTAAAAGGTTGAAACAACAAATAAGAGGTAGGGCAACACCGAGATACAAAGCCCCAAGTCACAGGTTTAAAGTTAGCATTAAATATAGGTCTTATGATGATATTGAGAAGACAGCTGTTCTTAAAGGGGAGGTAATCGAGTTTATAGATGACCCTGCAAGGTATCCTATTGTGGCAAAGGTTTTACTTGAGAATAACGAGGTAATTCATATAATCGCGCCAGAAGGCATTGCAATAGGTGATGAAATAGAGGTGGGTGCTCAGGCGAGACCCATGCTGGGGAGCATAATGCCTCTTTACGCAATTCCTGACGGTTCTTACATCTACAATATTGAGAAAGTACCTGGAGATGGTGGAAAGTTTGTAAGAACTGCTGGTAGTTATGCAATACTTGTTTCAAAGGATGATAAGTTTGCTTATGTAAAGATGCCAAGCAAGAAAATAATCCCCTTTAATCTTGATTGCAGGGCTGAAATAGGTGTTGTTTCAGGAGGAGGCTTTAAGGAGAAGCCTCTTTTAAAGGCAGGTAATGCTTATTACAAATGGAAGGCCAGGAACAAGTTATGGCCTAAGAGCAGAGGAGTTAAGATGTCTGCTTATGACCATCCATTCGGAGGTAAACAGCACCACGAAGGTAAGCCTACAACTGTTGCCAGGAATGCTCCGCCTGGAAGCAAGGTTGGACACATTGCAGCAAGGCAAACAGGCAGGAAAGCAAGAAAAACAAAAGGTAAAGGGTGATATTTATGAGAATAGCAAAAGATGTATTTAAAGGATTGAAAGAAGATGATTTGAAGAACATGGCTTTAGAGGATTTTGCTAAGCTGGTTAAGTCAAGGGCAAGAAGAGCAATTTATAGAGCTTTGAAGGGATTAAATTTAGAGTATGCTCAACTTATAGAGAAGGTAAGGAAGTTAAAGAAGAAAAATCCTAAGAAATTGGAGAAGGGTATTAAGACGCATTGTAGAGAGGCAGTTATTATTCCTGAATGGCTTGGCTTGAAGTTTTTAGTTTACAACGGTAAAGAATGGAAACCTGTTGAAATTACGATTGAGAAATTAGGCCATAGACTTGGCGAATATTCATATACAACAACATTTAACAAGCACTCAGGACCTGGTGTTGGAGCCACAAGAGGCAGTAAGTTTGTATCAGTCAAGTGAGGTGGTTAAATGTATTCAGCAAAATTTGAAAACTCAGCAAAAGCAAGGGTTGAAGATGTTGATGCTTCATTCAAGGAATTGGTTGAGGTTTGCAGAAACATTAAGGGCATGAATGTGGATGAGGCACTTAACTTTTTGGATGAAGTAATTGCTGGAAAAAGAGCAGTGAGATTTTACAGTCATAATAAGAAAATGGCTCACAGGAGAGAGTTGGGAGGCAAAAAGGGAAGGTATCCTAAGAAAGCAGCAAGAATAGTAAAACAGGTCCTGTTCAATGCCCTGTCAAATGCCAGGCAAAAAAATATGGCTGAGGATAAACTTTTTGTTGTTCATGCAGCAGCAAATAAGAAAAGAACTTATGCAAGGTTGCAGCCAAAAGGAAGGAGAATAAGGCATGATTATGAGACTGCAAGGGTTGAAATTATACTCATTGAAAGGCAGGAAGCAAATAAAAACAAAAAGGAGGCTGGAAAGCATGGTAATGAAAAGCATTAAAACCAAGTTTATTGAAGAAAAATTGCTTAAAAAAGCCATGATTGAGTTTTTAGAGAGGGAGTTAAAGTATGCATGGATAGCGAATGTTGATATTCAAAAGTCACCTGTTGAGACAAGAATATTTTTAGAAGTCCTTGACCCGAGAAGAATCCTTGGCTCAAGAGGAGGAAAACTTCAAAGACTTGTTAGCCTTATAAAGAAAGAGTTTGGTGTTGAGAACCCGAGGATAAATGTCGTTGAGATAAGGAATCAGTGGCTTGAACCCAGGATTGTTGCTAAGAGAGTAGCAAGAGGTATTGAAATGGGGAGAAATGTTAGGGGAGTGCTTTATAGAGCTTTGAAGAATGTTATGAATGCAGGGGCCATAGGTGCTGAGATAATTGCTGCCGGAAAATTGGGAGCAAAAGGAGCCAAGGCAAGGAAGATAAAGGTTTACTCGGGCTTTGTTCCAAAAGCAGGAGACCCTGTAAGGCAGGTTAAATATTATCATTATCCTGCTGTTACCAAATCAGGTATTGTTGGTATAACAGTAAGAATTGCTCCGCCCGAGATTTATCTGCCTGATAAAATGGAAAAGCCAAAAGAAGAAGAGGTGGAAGAAAATGCCGCTGCCTAAGCCCAGAGAATTGAGGGAAAAAACAGATAAAGAGTTAAATAAAATGCTTGATGATTATCAACTTGAGCTAATAAAGTTAGGAGATACAAGCCCTGGAAGAAGGAGAGCTTTAAAAAAGGTTATTGCAAGAATCAAGACTATACTGAATGAGAGAAGAGGTGAGGGACACTGAAAGAGGAAATATGTCCTGTCTGTGGATTGCCCAAGGACCTCTGTGTTTGTGATACATTAGATAAAGAGGAAACAAGAATCATAAAGGTTTATACTGCCAGGGCAAAGTTTAACAAAATGGTAACTATTATTGAAGGCATAAGCAAGAGCCAATTGAAACCAGTATTGAAGGATTTGAAGAGGAGGTTAGCATGCGGAGGCTCAATAAAGGACAATCAAATAGTTCTTCAAGGAGACCACAAAAGAAAAATAGTAGGCATATTAGAAAAGCTGGGTTTCAAGAGAGATGTCATAGAAGTAACATAATAAGGAGAAAGTACATCTGCATCCATGAACTCATAGGGCTTAATGCAAAGGTTTTAAAATCCTCCTCTACATACACAGGGCTTGAAGGAAGGGTGTTGTGGGAGACCCGCAATGCCCTTTACCTGGATGTTAAAGGCACAGGGAAACTTGTGCCAAAAAAAGGCAATATCTTCCTCATTGAGGGGAAGATAATTGCAGGGGATGCTCTTGTAAAGCATCCTGTTGAAAGAACAAAGAGTTTGAGGTTGAGAGCATGCTTGAGGAAATAAACAAAAAGATTGAAGATGCAATCAAGAGGGAAGGTTACTCAGTTAGGGGTATGAGGATAGTGGGAAAGGTAGTTAGCATTAGAATGAGAAGAACGGCAACCATTGAGAGAGAGATTGTGAAGTACTTCAAAAAGTATAAAAGATGGAGTGTTGTAAAAAGCAAAGTCCATGTTCATATTCCAGAGGGCATACATGTTGATGTTGGGGATGTGATTGAGGTTGGCCAGACACGAAAGATAAGTAAAACAAAGAGCTGGATAATAACGAAAATTGTAAAGAAAGGAGGTGAAAAGAAATGAAGGGTGTTGCCTCCAAAGTAGTTAAGACTTTAACCTTAGGTAGTTACTTGAAGTGTGATGATAATAGCGGTGCAAAGGTATTAAGTATTATAGGTGTTGTTGGTTATAAAGGAAGAAGGGGTAGAAATCCAAAGGCAGGTGTTGGAGATATTGTTATTTGTTCTGTCAAGAAAGGAGACCCGAAGGTTAAAGGCACTGTTGTTAAAGCAGTTATAACAAGGCAAAGGAAGGAGTATAGAAGACCCAATGGAATGAGGATTTGCTTTGAAGATAATGCTGCTGTTCTTGTAAATGATGAAGGGTTGCCTATTGCAACAGAAGTAAAAGGAGTTATTGCAAGAGAAGTTGCCGAGAGATTCCCAAAGGTTTCTGCAATATCTCCTGGAATCATGTAAGGTGATAAGATGAAAAAAAGAACATCGAGGAAAAAGCAGGTTAATGCTCCTTTACATTTGAAGAAGAATATGCTCCATGTTCATCTTTCTCCTGAGTTGAGGAAAAAGTTGAAGAAAAGATCTGTTTTAGTTAGAAGAGGAGATAAGGTCAGAATAATGAGAGGTGCATTTAAAGGAAAAGAAGGCTCTGTTATTGAAGTTGATTACAAGAAAACAGTTTTGTTTATAGAAGGTATTTCAAGAGTAAATTCAAGAGGCAAGGATGTTTTCATCCCTATTCACCCTTCCAATGTTATGTTGATTGAGAGAAAAGAGGAGGAGAAGAGGTGATTAGATGGCAAGAAAAGGAAATAAAAGGCATGTAAAGAGGATTGCTGCTCCAAAGAAGTTAATGCTTACAGATAAAAAGGAGAAGGTTTTCATGAAAAAGGTAAGCCCCGGCCCTCATCCAAAGCATAATGCAATACCTCTTGTTGTTTTGCTAAGGGATATATTAAAGGTTGCAAAGAATGAGAAAGAGGTTAGAGCGATTTTGAACGATAAGAAGGTAAGGATTGATGGAAAAATAAGGAGGGATATAGGTTTTCCTGTGGGCCTTATGGATGTTATTGACTTAGGCAATGCTTCATACAGAATCATGCTTGATGAAAAAGGAAGGTTAGTGCCCATTGTCAATGAAAAGGAGTTGTTAAAGCCTTTGAAGATAGTGAATAAAGTAAGCATCGGTAAAGATAAATTTCAGCTGACATTTCATGATGGAAGGACTCTCCTCACATCAGATAATAACTTTAAGGTCGGTGATGTTGTTTTATTTGATTTAAGTAAGAAAGAGGTTGTTGAGTTGGTGAAGAATAAAGAAGGAGTTCATTGCTTAATAGTTGATGGCAGGCACGCAGGTAAAAAAGGAAAAGTGAAGGAAATAGTGAGCAGAGGCGGTAAAAGAGAAGTTGTAATTGAGAGCAGTGAAGGAGAGATAATAACAAGGCATGATTATGTATTTCCTTTACCTGAAGGGTGGTGAGCATGCAGGATGTTAGAATAGAGAAGGTTACTGTTAACATAGGAGTCGGTCAGCCCGGTGAGAGATTAGATAATGCTGAAAAATTGCTTGAGGAGATCACAGGAGCGAAGCCTATCAGAACACTTGCAAAGAAAAGGAATCCTGTGTTTAAGCTGAGAAAGGGATTGCCGATTGGTGTTAAAGTTACGTTGAGGAAAGAAAAAGCAATCGAGTTCCTTAAAAAGGCTTTTGCAGCAGTCAAGAATAAAATAAAGAGGTCAAACTTTGATAACAATGGTAACCTTTCATTCGGTATTAAAGAGTACATTGACTTTCCAGGAGTGAAGTATAAGCCCGAGATAGGTATGTTTGGGTTCGATGTTTGTGTTACACTGGAAAAGCCTGGCTATAGAGTTAAGAAAAGAAAGATTGCCAAATCAAAAGTTGGCAAAAGACAGAAGGTTAAGGTTGATGAGGCAATTGAGTTCATAAAGAATATGTTTAATGTAGAGGTTGAATGAGGTGCTTAATATGGAGAAAAAGAATAAGAAGAAGGTTCTTGCTTCTCAAAAGGGTAAGGGCATCAGAAAGTGCAGGAGATGTGGAAGTTCAAAAGGTATAATAAGGAAGTACGGTCTTTATATATGCAGGAGATGCTTCAGGGAGATTGCTGAGGACTTAGGATTCAGGAAGTACAGGTGAGAAAATGGCAGTTGATAGATTGGCTGACGCTTTAAATAAATTGAAGCTCTACGATAGGTTAGGGAAAAGGGAATGCATAATTCACTCTACAAAATTGACTAAGAATGTGATGTCTGTGTTAAAGGAGAACGGTTATGTCGAGGATTTTGAAGAGGTTGAGATAGAAGGGAAACCGTTTTTGAAAGTATTTTTAAAAGGCAGGATTACAGACATAGGGGTTATCAAGCCAAGGCAACCTGTTAAGTATAGGGAATGGGTTAGTACAGAATCTCAATACCTGCCAGCCTATAACATAGGTATTTTGATTGCATCTACTCCTAAGGGAGTTATAAGCAATATTCAGGCAAAGAAGGAGAGGATAGGTGGAAGGTTGCTGGCTTATGTTTATTGAGGTGATATGGATGAGATACTTCAAGGTTGATGTTCCACAGGATGTTGAAGTAAGCATTAATGGAAATGAGGTTATTGTTAAAGGTCCAAAAGGAGAGTTGAGGAGACAGTTTAAAGCAAAGAACCTCAAAATGGAGGTTAAAGATGGAGTGTTTGAGGTAAGCAGTGATGAGATTGCTATGGTCAATACAATAAAGAGGCATGTTGCCAATATGATTAAAGGGGTTAAGGAAGGATTTACAAGAAAGATGGTTGTTAGGTATGCTCACTTTCCTATAAAGATAAAGGTTGTTGGAAAAGAGGTTTTAATAGAGAATTTTTTAGGAGAGAGGAAGCCAAGAAAGGCTAAGATACACGGAAATGCAAGTGTGAAGGTTAAAGGTCAGGAGTTGATTGTTGAAGGCATTAACCTTGAAGATGTAACTCAAACAGTTGCTAACATAAGACAGGCAACAAAGATAAAGCAGAAGGATATCAGGGTGTTCCAGGATGGAATATACCCTGCTTTAGAGCGAGGTGTTTAATATGAATAAAAAGAAAAAAGCAAAATTTAATGTTCTCAATGCAGGAGGAAAGAGGGGAAAGAAAAGAGTAAAGGAAAGATGGAGAAGGCCAAGAGGTATTGATAACAAAAAAAGAATTAGAGAAAAGTGGGCAGGGAAAAGTCCCAATATAGGTTATAAGAATGATGCAAAGTTAAGAGGGCTGCATCCTTCTGGAAAAAAGGAAGTGCTTATTTATAGGCCTGAGGATTTAGAAGGATTAAAAGATGTTGTTGTTAGAATTGCTTCCTCAGTAGGGAAAAGGAAGAGAACAGCAATACTTGAGAAAGCAGAAGCAATGGGTCTTAGAGTAGTAAATTACCAGCTCAAAGTTGTTGAGAAGAAGGATGAGAGTAAAGAGAAGGGTAAAGAGGTTGAGGAGGTGAAACAATGAAGACAACAGCATTGAAGAGGATTGCAGCTGATATATTAAATGTTGGTGTTAACAGGATAAGAATCAAAGATTTTGAGGAGCATTCATCAAGGATTGCTGAGGCCTTAACAAGGGAAGATGTTAAAGCCCTTATCAAGGATAAAATTGTTTATGCAGTTCCTGTTAAGCCTAAAAAAAGAAAAGAAAGGAAAAGAAAGTCAGCAGGAAGAAGGAAAGGTACCAAGTATTCAAGGAAGCCTAAAAAGGAAATATGGATGGAAAGAATAAGGGCATTAAGGAGGTTTTTGAATAAGCTTGTTGAAGAAGGAAAAGTTGCCAGGGAGAACAAGAGAAAATTGTATTTGAAGATAAAAGGAGGCCACTTCAGAGGTAAATCAGCCTTCCTGACTTACCTGAAAGATAATGGATTTCTTGTAGAGGTGAGCAAAAATGAGTAGAGCAACATCTCCAATTTATCGTGTTCCTTTCAGAAGGAGAAGAGAAGGTAAGACACATTACAGGAGAAGATTGGCGTTGCTTAAAAGCAGGAAGCCGAGACTTGTTGTTAGAAAGAAGGCAAGAGGAATTATTGTTCAGGTTTATGAGTTTTCTCCTGATGGTGATAGGGCTCTGGTTACTGTTGATGCTAAAAAATTAAGGAAATTAGGCTGGCCAGCAAAGAGAAATGCGCCAACTGCTTATTTGGCAGGTCTTTATGCAGGAAAGTTAGCAAAGGAAAAGGGAATCAAAGAGGTTGTTTTAGACATTGGATTACATAGTCCTACAAAGGGAAGCATTGTTTTTTATGCTTTAAAAGGAGCAATAGATGCAGGGCTTAAGTCAAATCTTGGCATGGAGCTGGATGAAGAAAGGATGAAGGGAGTTCATATTGCAAATTATGCTAAAATCTTAAAAGAGGATAAAGATAGGTTTAACAGGCAGTTTGGTGATTATATTAAGCAGAGCATAGACCCGGAAAAATTGCCGGAGTTGTTTGACAAGGTAAAGAAACAAATAATTGGGTGATAATAATGTTAGAGGATTGGGAACCTAAAACAAAGTTAGGCAAAGCAGTTAAAGCAGGAGAAATTACTGATATTGATGAGATATTAAAGGCAGGTAAAGTAATATTAGAGCCAGAGATTGTTGATATGCTTTTGCCTGAGCTTAAATCAGTTACAATAGAGATAAGGCCCACTCAGAGGGTTACGGATTCAGGCAGGAGAATCAGTTACAGAGCAGTTGTTCTGGTAGGGGATGGCAATGGACATATAGGTGTTGGTGTTGGAAAATCCTCTGAAGTGAGGTCTGCAATTGAATATGCTACTAAAAATGCTAAAAAGAATATCATCTATGTGCCGAGAGGATGCGGTTCATGGGAATGCCAGTGCAACATGGAACATTCTATTCCATTTGAAGTCAGCGGAAAGGAAAGTTCATCAATTGTTGAATTGAAGCCGGCTCCAAGGGGGATAGGTCTTGCTGCCAACGATACTATAAAGGAGGTTCTTTCTCTTGTTGGTATTAAAGATGTGTGGAGTAGAGCAAGAGGTTCAACAAGTAACAGGTATAATATTGTTTTAGCCACAATAAAAGCACTTAAAAAGCTGAACAGGAGGAATGATAACAATGAATAGTCTGGAAGGTAAGCTTATCTGTATTGTGAGAGTTAGAGGTATAAGGAATGTAAAGCCGAAAATAAGGCATACATTAAAACTTTTGAGATTGCATAAGCCAAACCACTGCGTTGTTTACAAAGCAACAAAGCCTCTTTTGGGAATGCTTAAGGTGGTTAAGGATTATGTTACATTTGGAGAAGTTGATGAAAAAACGCTTGAAAGGTTGATTATGAAAAGAGGGGAAAAAGGCAGTGAAAAGGTTAATAAGGAGTTGGCAAAGAAGGTTGTTGATGAAGTAAAGAAAGAGGGCAAAGTTAAGAGTATTGACCCTGTTTTCAGATTACATCCTCCAAGAAAGGGATGGAAAAACATAAAAAAAGCATATCCCTTTGGAAGCCTGGGTTTCAGGGACAACATGTCCTTTCTTTTGAATAGGATGATGTGAGGTGGTGGTATGAGAAGGCATGATAGAAAATCAAAGTATTTAAGAGGGTCGAGGAGGCACGGTAAAGGAAACATAAAGAACAGAAGAGGTGCTGGAAATAGAGGAGGTAGAGGAAGAGCAGGTATGCATAAGCATAAATTCAGCTACACTGTTAAGTATGAACCTGATGCCTTTGGAAGGAAAGGGTTCTTTAAGCCTAAGAAAAAAATACCGTCTGTGAACCTCTGGCAAATAGAGAATTTTATAAAGAGTGGTGCTTTAGAGAAAAAAGGAGACATGTTTGAGTTCAACTTTGATGGAAAAGTGCTTGGTTCAGGTTTCATCACGCAACCTGTTTTAATAAGGGCCAGAGCAATTACCGAAAAAGCAAAGACGAAGATAGAAAGCGTAGGTGGAAAAGTAGAGCTGTTAGGTGATAAGCATTGATAGATTTTCTTTATTCCATCTCTAAGTTTTTACCTGAGATAAAAAAGCCTTCAAGAATGCTTACACTAAAGGAGAAATTTTACTGGACCACTGCTGTGCTTATTGTTTACTTTATAATGTACCACATCACAGTCCTTGGTTTAAAGCCAACTGCCTCTTCGCTTGATTTTGTTCAGATGATTACTGCTTCAAGGCTTGGAAGCCTGTTAACCCTAGGAATTGGACCCATCGTTATTGCGAGCATATTCCTTCAATTATTTGTAGGAGCAGAGCTCATAAAGCTTGACTTAAAGAACCCTGCTGATAGGGTTAAGTTCCATGAGGTGCAGATTGTTTTAGCCATTATTATTGCTATCCTGCAGGGTTATCTTTACTCAATGAACCTTGTTGGTCCAGATGGGATGGGTGGAAGTGTTGCACCTTCTTTTGCAGGAAATCCCTTTGTATTTCACCTTGTTGCATGGCAAATAGCTGTCGGAGCTATAATTGTAATTTTCCTTGACCAAATAGTTACTAAATACGGAACGGGTTCAGGCATCAGTTTATTTATTGCAGGTGGTGTGAGTTTTGGTGTTATGTCTGGTTTAATAGGTTTAGTATTTGGTCCTACCGGGCTGATTCCCATATTTGCAGAAGGAGGTGCAGAAGCACTGCAGAATGCCATAATTGCAATTCTCCCTGTTGTCTCAACAATAATAGTGTTCTGGGCTGTTGTTTATGGTGAAGGCTTGAAAGTTAAAATCCCACTTAGCTTTGGTTTTGCCAGAAGAGCAGGAAGGCCTCTTGAGTTGCCTTTGTTTTATGTTTCAAATATTCCTGTCATATTTGGTGCGGCCTTTTTAGTTGCTGTTTATGCCATGGCTCAAAACATGATGATGGCTAGTGATATTCCTTTTGCTGAGGCTGTAAGAACACTTGGAGGTGTTCTTTACCTCTTTACTCCTTTACATGCAGGTACAAACATGCTTGCCCATCTAAACCTTATAATGAACGGAAAAACACCTATTTTAGGATTGCCTGAATGGTTCCATGCAATAATGTATGTTATTGGCCTTTCCCTTATCTCTGTAATGTTTGGAACATTCTGGGTTGAGATGGCAAATATGGATGCAAAAAGCGTTGCTCAACAGTTGTATGAAGCAGGTATAAATATTCCTGGCTTTAGAATGGAAAGAAGGCTTTTAGAAAAGAAGATGGATGAATACATCACTCCTTTAACAATCGTTGGTTCGTTTGCAGTTGGGCTTCTTGCAAGTGTGGCTGATTTAACAGGTGCTTTGGGAACTGGAACAGGAATTTTGTTGACAGTTGGTATATTCAACAGGATGTATCAGCAGATTAAGGAAGGACTAAAAATCTATTATCCAAAGTTCTTTGAAATGGTTCTGGGTGATTAATATGTACATAATTATGGGACTGCCGGGAGCAGGTAAAACTACAATTCTGAATGAAGTTAGTAAGAGACTTAATGATTTTAAGATTGTTAACTACGGAACTCTCATGATGGAAATTGCTGAGAAAGAGTTTAATATAAAGAACAGGGATGAATTGAGAAAAGCAGATATTACCATTCAAAAGAGCATTCAAAAAAGGGTTGGAGAGGAACTCTCTTCAATGAAAGGGAAGGTTATATTAGACACCCATTGTGCCATTAAAACACCAAAAGGTTATCTGCCAGGTCTTCCTTTTGAAATCTTAAAGGGTCTGAATGTGGATGGCTTAATATTAGTAACTGCAGACATCAATGAGATAATTGAAAGGAGAAAGAACGACCCTACAAGACAGAGAGATAAGGATGATTACAACTCTTTAAAAGAGCATGATGATATGAACAGGTTTATGCTTGCTGCTTACTCTGTTATCACAGGCGCTCCCTGCTATATAGTAAATAATAAGCAGGGCAAACTTGAAGAAGCAGTCAAAGAAGTAATAGGTATTTTAGAGTGAAACGATGGATTTTATGTATGTTGTTGTGTTATCTTCATTACTTTACATCCTTATAACCAGGTTTATAAGAAAAAAGTTAATCGATATGGATAAGGTAAAGGAATTCCAGAATAGAATGAACGAGTTAAATAAAAAGTTTAGAGAAGCAGTTAAAAGGAACGACAAAGAAGAGATGGAGAGGTTAAACAAAGAGCAGATGAAGTTGATGCCGAAGATGAAATGGGTAATGCTTGAGCAGTTGAAGATGACCTTCTTCATATTAATAATCTTCTTTGCTTTTATGTTTTTGCTCAATTCCATTGACCCTTTGAAATCAGATGATGTAGTGCTTAACTTTACAAGACTCAATGATTCTGCCTGGCAAACATCTTTTGAGATGAGAGGAGAGGTTGCCAATGTTCACATTGAATTTGAAGATGTTAAAGGTAACAAAAACAAAGTGGATGTTTTTGTTTCAACAAAGTATGAAATGAAGAACTTTACAGCAGGAGATAGTATTTTTTATACTGATAAAGAGAAATACAAAGAAGGGGAGGAAGTTAAGCTATATGCTTTGAATGTAAAGAAAATAAATAAAGCAATCTACGATAATGGAAGTGCTTTGAACATAAACCTTCCTTTTAATCTTCTGGGCATAAGGTTTATTCACGGCACTTACGGAGTCTTCATATTCACCTCTGTTATTCTGGGCTGGATTCTTACACCTTTAATAAATAAACTTTAATCAGAGTCAAGTCACCTCATCATTATTCAGAGACCACCTTTTCATCATCTCTTTACTTTTTTATGAGAAGAGTTTATATTCCTAATCTTTTTGATAGCATATAGGTAAATATCCTTAGTCCATCCAGTATTGAAAGCTTTGACCTGCCTTTTCTCTTTTTGTACTTAACAGGAATCTTGCAGAGTTTGAATCCGTGCTTTACAACCTCTATAAATAAATTGGCTTCCAGTTCAAAGTGTTTAGCATCTATATTTATGGTTTTGTAAACCTCCTTTTTCATTGCCCAGAAACCAGAGCAAACATCACTTATGCTTTTTTTGAACAACAGAGTTGCAGTAAGAGATAAGAATCTATTACCGAATTTGTTTATAAAAGACATCGCTCCTTTTTCAATTCCTCCGGCAAACCTGTTGCCAACCACCACATCACATTCTTCAAGTTTTTTTAGAGCAAGTGGAATTGCATCTATGCTGTAGCTTCCATCGGCATCAATAATTACAATAGCGTCTTCTTCAAGTTTTTTAAGCGCCTCTTTTACTGCTATTGCTTTTCCTCTTTTGTTTACTTCAATAATTTCAACTTTCTTTTCTCTGGCAATTTTTACAGTATTGTC
>JALVSQ010000002.1:30893-54697 GCA_027024255.1 Microcaldota archaeon | reverse complement strand
CCATCGTACTTTTAACCCATTTTATGTATAAGCATCCCGAGATTCCTCACAGGGAGCTAATAGTTGCAGGAGCTGCTTATGGCTTGTTCTTTGTAGAGAATGCTATTGAAAGAAAGTTCACATCTGATAAAATCATTCAACTTTTTGATATTTTAGCAGAAATAAAAGCCAGAGCTGTTGAACAGCAGGTGTTTTAATTTAGCTTTTGTTTTAGCTGGGAATACTCAACCACAATGAGTATTTTTTGGAAATTTGCTCATTTTTAGTGAAAAATTTAAAAAAATAACCTGCTCATAAGCAATCATGGATGAATTTGAAATAAAGGAAATAGTTGAGGAGCAAACAGAAAATGCATTGAAGGAGCGTTTGTTTAAAAGAGATGTTGAAGACAAAATGAAGAGATGGATGAAAGAGGAGGAGGTCATTGTCCTGACAGGTGTCAGGAGGTCAGGAAAAACAAGCATCATGTTTAACCTCCTTAAAAAGTATGGGGGTGTTTATGTAAACTTTGAAGATGAGAGGTTGATAAACTTCTCTTTAAAAGACTTTGATAAACTGGAGAGAGCAACAGAAGGACCTCTTTATTTAGATGAAGTGCAGAATGTAGAGGGTTGGGAAAGGTTTGTCAGGAGAGTGCATAAAAAAAGAAAGGTTGTTGTAAGTGGAAGTAATGCTTCATTACTTGAAAGTGATTATGCCTCATCCTTAACAGGGCGAACAATTACATTTAGAATATTGCCTTTGTCCTATAAAGAGTTTTTAAGGTTTAAAGGCTTAAAGCCCGGAAAGCATTCATTTGTGAAGTATTTAGAACTGGGAGGCTTTCCTGCTGTTGTGATTAAAGAAGAGAAAAGGTTGTTAAAGGAATACTTCTCTGCAATACTTTACAGGGATATAAAAGGAATAAACCAAAAAGTTGAAAAACTTGCTGCTTATCTTTTATCAAATGCAGGAAAGCCTTTTACTTATCGTTCTCTTAAAACATTCCTGAATGTTAAGCATGAGGAGACTGTTAAAAGATATGTGAGAATGCTTGAAAAGGCATTTCTGTTAAAAGTTGTGCATAAATATACTCTATCTCTGAAAAAGAGGGATAGTTATGAGAAGAAGGTGTATGCTGTGGACCATGGGCTGGCATCTCTGTTTCCGAGAGTGGCAGACTCAGGAAGATTGCTTGAAAATGCTTTATTCCTGAATTTATCTGCTCTTGAAAAGGATATTTACTTTTACAAAAACTCTGGAGAGGTTGATTTCCTTGTTTGCGATAATTTAAAGGTAGAAAAAGCCCTGAACATTACCTATGAGTTAAGCCAAGACAACATAAAAAGGGAATTAAAGCCTCTAAACGAATGGAAATCAAAAGGTGTTTCTACTCAGCTCCTTTATCTGTATAATGAAACAGGTGAAGATGTAGGAAAGCCCGTTTATGCGTTTCTTTCGGAGGTGCTTTAAAGCATTGTTTTAGAACCATAGTCTCTTTATCTTCTCTCTAACCTCTGGGTGTTTTTCTGCTATTTGTTTGAGGGCTTTTTTAGATGCTTTTCTAACATCATAATCCTCGTATTTATCATTTAACCTTTCTATAAGAGCGTTAATAACCTCATCATTTGGTACTCCTAATTTACCCAGGGCTTCAGCAGATGCTTTTTTGACATCTGAAACCCAATAGTCCAACGCCTTTACAAGAGCATCAATAACCTCTTTACTTGCAACTCCTAAATTCCCTAAAGCTTTAGCAGATGCTTCTTTAACCCACCATTCTTCATTTTTATCTCTCAATCTTCCTACAAGAGCATTAATAACTTCATCACTTCCCACTCCTAATTCTCCCAAAGCCTCAGCAGCTGCTGTTCTAACATCTGAGTACTCATCCTTATCTTTCAATCTCCCTATAAGAGCGTTAATAACCTCATCATTTGGTACTCCTAATTTACCCAGGGCTTCAGCAGATGCTTTTTTAACCCACGACTCTTCTTTTTTATCATTCAATCTCTTTACAAGAGCATTGATGACCTCCTTACTTGCTGCTCCTAATTCTCCTAAAGCCCAAGCAGCTGCTTCTTTAACCCCTGGCTTTTCACTCCCATCTTTCAATCTCTCTAAAAGAGCATCTATTACTTCTTTACTTGCTGCCCCCAATTCTCCTAAAGCCAGACATGCTCCCCATCTTTCTTCCAAGTTTGTGCTGTTAACACCGGGTAAAATTCTTTCAACAATTTCATTCTCAATCTTATTCTTTTTAGCTATTTTACCAAGGGCTTCAGCAGATGCTTTTTTAACATCTGAATACCAGTCACCCAAGGCCCCTATAAGAGCATCAATAACCTCCTTACTTGCTACTCCTAATTCTCCTAAAGCCTTAGCAGATGCTGCTCTAACCTCTTCTTTTTTATCTTTCAACCTCTCTAAAAGAGTTTTAATAATTTCCTCATCTTTAAATCCTATATCTCCTAAAAATTTACAAGTTCTTTCTCTAATACCATCATCTTCGCTTTTAATAAAGTATTCTCCAAGCAGATAACCAATTAACTTCTCTCTTTCTTCTCCTTCCATTTTCTTAGCAACTTCAACAGCCTTATTGTAATCTCCTCCTGATTTTTCAAACCACTCTTTGTTAAAAGCACCTGCTAAAACATAGCCTAAATCATTAACACTCATAAGATATTCAACTGCTCTTTTTCTTACATTCTCATCTTTATCATTTAACATTTTCACAAGGCTGTTAATAATTTCTTCCTTATTAATCCCAAATTCTTCAAACACATCCCAGAGTTTTTCTCTTTCCTTAAGATTTTCAGCATTACTTTTGGAAAAAACCTCTTCAACCGCTTTATTAATTTTTTCTCTTTCTTCTTCTGAAGTAGTTATCAAAGAAATCATCCTCTTTATTTTATTTATATCCGTACCTGAATTTAATAACACTACCAACAATATATTTTTCACCCAATCTTTATTTCTGAATGTTCTAGCATGTTCTTCCACTCTTTCTTTAATATCAACTTTAAACCATAAATCTCTTTTTTCTCTATCAGCACGCTGTTTCCCGGTTTTTGCTATCTCTCCAAGCATCAATAATAAAATTACCAAAAATGTTTTTATGTGTTTGGTAAAGGCCTCTCCTTTACAATCAGATGTTAAAGTTTTTTGTATTTATCAGACTTGAAGGTTTTAACGATTAAATGGTGAGGTAAAATACTCATTGTGGTTGAGTATTTTTTGGAAATTTGCTCATTAAAAATGAGTATTTTACAAATTTTCACAAACCAGACTTTGAATAGTAGAGCATGGAACTTTTTTATTTATTTTCATTCTTAGTAGCACATGCCCACTCTGAGCGAAATCTCTAAGATAATAGCATGGTGTGAATTTCAGATTAAAAAAGAGGGCCGATTAGTCCAGGTAGTAAGAAACCCATTCAGAGATGAAATTGCATGGACATACAGGCATCCCTTAATAGAGATTAACAGACCCTTGGAAGTAGCTGACAAATCAAACCTTGTTTACGATTCCTCGACAAAAACTTTGTGGAGATTTGTCCTGGGAGAATGGAGAAAGGTGGAACCTGATTTTGAAGTAAAGGAATGACTGTTAAAATTAAAAACCCAAGGCCTCTAATTCTTTAAGATGATGAAATGAACAACCTCTGAATGATGATGAGGCTGATAGCGTCTGATAAAAAGGAGGTGAAAACATGATGGACCCAAAAAAAGCAATACAGAAATACAAAAAGTTCTGGAAAAGTATTTTTGGAGATGATGTATTCAGAGATATAGGAATAGTGGAGGTTAGCATGCCTTTATTAAACATAGAAGAGGAAAGAAACCAATACAAATACATTTTCCATATTCCTGGATATGAAAAGAAAGATATAACCATCGAGGTATCCGGAAACAGCCTTGTAATTTCAGGAAGTAAAAAAGTAAGGGAAAGAAAAAAGGGAAAGAATTATATATACAAGGAGATAAATGAATCCTCTTTCAAGAGGGTTGTTCCTCTGCCTGTGGATGCTGATTCTGAAAAGCTAAAAGCAGGGTTCAAGAACGGTGTTCTGACCATCTCAATTCCAAAAAAGAAAGCAAAGAAGAAGAAAATCAAGGTGCTTTAAGCTTAGAAAGGTAAAAGAATATCAGTAAAGAGCAAAGCAAGTAAAAAACCAGCCATTAAGAAAGGAATAAAAGGAGGGAGGTGCTTAAACACCCTTATCTTTTTTATGCCTCTTTTCTTTAACTGCTTGATGTGCCCTTTTTTAACAACAGGCTCTTTAAATAATTCTTTAACTTTCTTCCTTTCATATTCTAAAGCTACAACTTCTTCAAGAGCCTTCTCAACCTCAACTTCTCCAATCATTAACTTCTCTATTTCTTTCTTATGGGCTGAGAAGTAAAGAGATGCGAAGAATAAAATTGAAATTACAAAAACAAAAGGCAAAGGAAGGCCACCATTGTTAATCAAAACATAAGTAATAAAAAGCAGATAAACAATCAAAAGAATGATATACTCAACATTTACTCTCTTTATACCTATTCTAATAAAAGCGTAGATAAGCATACTCAAAGCAAATAGCAGACCAGCAAATATAAGGACAGGGAGTATAAAAGGCAAACCTATAACCACTCCACTAATAATCGGAGGATTGGGAAAAAGTAAAGAAATGGAAGAAAAAAGGAAAACTTCTGCTCCACCTATGTGGCCCTTCAGGTACATAAAGTAAGTTATTCCGCCTACTATTAAAGCCTGAATTAATCCATATAGAAAAGCATTGAAGGGAAACAGAAAGAAGGCTGTTAAAGCACTTATAAAGAGAATAAAATAAAGAAATTTATCAGGAATGTTCTTGTTATTAAAAACATCAAAGTACGAAGAAAGTGTAAGAAAGATAAAGGCCAGGCCTATCCTGAGTTCTTCAAAAGGCAAGGGTTGATTCAAAAGGCTAATCATACTTTACATGTTTAAAGATATGCATTATAAATCTATCATCAACAAATGTGACTTCCAGCTTTGTGCATTTCAGGTCTTTGCCCAAAACCTCAGATACAGAAGGTGTTGTCCTTCCACTATCCCCACTTATAAGTTCCTTTACATAAAGACCTGCTTCACACTTAATTTCCAAAAAATTGCTAAAAGCTTTAACTTCGTAAACCTTTCTTTTCCTTACTTTATCTGCTCTCCTTCTCAAAACTCTAGTAGGTGTTTTTTGAAGAATCAACCTGTTCTTGAAGAACTTCTCAATTACACTCCTCTCATCTTTACTGATTGTTCTGTTTAAATACGCTCTATATGCCTTATCAGAATGAGTATCAGAAACAACAGTTACAAAAGAACCCGGTACTCTTCCAAAAAATACAACATTTACATCATTCCTTTGGTTAATACTTTTTTCAACTTCTTTAAGCAAAGACATATCCTTTACTCTTGCTTTTCTAAGCTCAAAGACAAAAGGTCTTCCCCCCGTGTTTATTGCATCAACATCTTCTCTTCCACTTGCATGCATAAAATAATCATCTGCCTTAAATGTCCTCTTTAACTCTTCTCCTATAACTTCCTCTATTGATAGGAACTTCTTTTTTCTCCATCTCTTCTGGCTTAAAAATGGCTTTAGTTTGAAGTATTTTCCAAACACGAAGAGGTCTCCAAACTCTTCAACAATTCTTTCATTTTCAAAGTCTAAAATAAATTTAATATCATAATCATTAACCCTATACTGCTTATTTTGAAATCTCTGAATGAGGAACCTGTTAACCTGATTTTTTATGCTCTCTCCTAACATGACATCAAAGGCATCCTCTTCTCTTTTAAAGTACTCCTTTGGAATAATTGAAGAGATGCCAAATGATTTGAAAGGCAAATTTGGTTTGTAGTTCTCTATTAACTCAACAATTCTCTCCATTTTTCCTCTGCATATGTAGCATTCGCCTTCTTCAAACCTGTTGTGAAATCTTTGGTTGCAGAACTTACAAAGTTTCATTTTCCCATCTCATACATCTCCTTTATTTCCCTGGATGTAGTAATATCATAAACCCCTTTGTCTGTTCTCAGCCTGACAAACCTTGGAAACCTCAGAGCATAACCCTTTCCATTACGAAAACCACATGTATGCTGAGAACTGAGAGTTATGTTATCATATGCGATTTCAACGACCAATTTTGGTTCAACCCAGAAATCAGGCTTCATTATATAGAAAAGATTATTTGGAGGTCCTTCCATTTTAATTTCATTCAGCTTTTCTGAAAACCATTTCATTTCCTCCTCAGTAAAACCACTTCCAACCTTTGCAATTGTTTCAAATCTGTCCATATCCTCATTGTAGACAGCAACAAGAAGTCCTCCAAATTTAAATCTGGCTCTTGCCCCTGTACCTAAATAATAACCAACAACGACTCCATCAATAGTATCCATCTCCTTTCCATAGCTTTTCTTTAACTTTATCCACGCAAATTCTCTTTTTCCTGCGGTATAAGGCGCATTGAGGTCCTTTGCCATTATCCCTTCCAGATTCTTCTCCATAGCCTCGTTGAACATATTTACTATGTCCTGAGCGGTATTTGCTAATTTAAAATGGGTTCTTTTAAGGTTTTTAAATGGAAATATTCCTTCAAGAATTTTCCTCCTTTCCTTAAAGGGTTTAAGAGTTAAGTCTTCACCCTCTTTAAACATAACATCGAAAACATACACATACAGAGGCCATGTTTTGCTTGCCTCTTTGATTCCATACTTCCTCCTTCTATGCATGGTTTCCTGAAAGCTGTAGAATCTGTTTTCTTTCTCATTAAAAGCCAGAGCCTCTCCTTCAAATATGATTTCTTCAAAGGGCAATTCCCTTGCAGATTCAACAACATCAGGAAACATATGTTCCATTCTTTCCAATCGTCTTGAAAATATTCTTACTTCCCTTCCTTTCTTATGAATCTGCATTCTGAAACCATCATACTTATATTCAACTCCGCATGGTCCTATCTTCTTTATAATCTCTTCAGCAGAAGGCAGTCTTTCTGCTAAGGCAGGCCTCAACGGCTTGAAAACTTCTATCCTGAATTCTCTTATGCTTTCTGGATTTTTTAAAAAAGATTCGGCAACAAGGCCAAGGTCAGAGCAGAGATTGTACGCCCTTTCTATATAAGGTCTTAACTCCTTTCCGCCTACCTTGCTCCAGCTTAAAGCATCAAGTATGGTTGGGTCTCCTATCCCTATTCTCATTCTATCAAGAACTATTCTCACAATGTATCTGGCTTCAAGAGGACTGGAGTTATTCAACAGCTCACCGAGATATCTCTGCTTTAAAGTTACGCTACCTTCTCCGCTGATTTCAGCTATTTTTTTGAGAGTTGAATAAACCTCAGTTATGCTTAACTTCTTAAATAAAAGGGCCCTTTGCTTCCTTTTCTTTATGAGCTCTTCAGCAACAAGGCCAAGGTCGCCTAATTTTTTGAACAAAGATTCAACATCTTTTGCGGAATAGCCTGTAACAAAAGCAATTGTTGCCTCGACCATCTTCTCTCCAACACCAAAATCGTATCCATAATAATCAGGCAATATTTTTCCCTGGAGAAGGTAAGTAAATTCTCTTGCCTCCTCAGGATTCAATTTTTTATAGAAGTCTGCTAAAAGGGATGTTATTTCAAGCCTTGAACTTATTCTTTCAACTTTATTAAATAGTTCAGCTACGCTTTTAAATTCCATAATTCTTGAATAAAAGGAGAGGATTTAAAAGGCATTTTGTTGAAAATGATTTTATGGCCTTTTCAATGGATGAGGTTAAAGCCAAACTCACAGTCTCTTATGTTTGTTTCTAAGGAAATGGAAGTATATGTCAAAATTATAGATGAGGAAGTTCACCTTTCTGTATCCCCTTCTCCTGTAAACCGCCTCATTCTAAAAGAAAAGGCCAAAATTGAAGCGCTGAAAAAATGCATATTAAGTTTAACAGAGTGGATATCCCAGCAGGATTTTTAAATGAAATGAGTAAAAAAGATATGTGCCAAATATAAATGCCAATGTGCTAAGAATAGCAGGAGATGTATTTTATGCAAATGGTGATTATGAACAATCAGCCTTAGCATACGAAGAATGTGTTAATTATTCC
This sequence comes from Microcaldota archaeon, assembly GCA_027024255.1. GTDB lineage: Archaea > Micrarchaeota > Micrarchaeia > Anstonellales > J096 > JALVSQ01. Next base: position 46,617 of record JALVSQ010000002.1, on the reverse strand, counting down.
GAAAATCCCAATGACCTTGTAAAAGCAGGTATAGCCTATTACAAATTGGGATTAAAAACCGGTTTAAATAGAATCTCTTATTTAAAAAGAGCAAAAGATTTGCTGGAAAAAGCAGTTAGTTTAACAGAAAATGTGAGTGTAAGGTATTATTACGCTTTAACTTTAATCGAGTTAGGAGAAGCAAAGGAAGCAGTAGAAAACCTAAGCCTAATTATTGATTCGATTGAAGATAGTGCTGTTGCATCTACAATAGAATCTTATGTCTTTCTCAGCCAGCTGAGTTTAGAAGCTGATAGAGAAGCTTATCAGTACATTGATGACCCATTTTTAATATCGTTGTACGACTTTATAAAAACTCGATTGCCTGATGAAGTATTTAACAGATTAAAAGAAAAACACAATTCAGATAACAAATATGTGAATTTAGCAAAAGAATTGAATCAACTTTATTCAAGATTCGTAATCAATCCTGAAATTAAAGGAGTGCTTAAAAGTCCTGTTGAAAGGTACATACTGCTTCTATATGTGCTTTTAAGAGGCGAAGAAAGCGAAGATACAATAAAACTGATAAAAAACAGAGATTTCAAAAAAATGCCTCCTTATACAAGAACCATAATAAAGGCATTCATGGATTACATGGGATTCAAAGAGAAGGAGGAATTGCCCTACTTTACTCAAAAAGACATCGAAATGGCGGAGAGAATCGCAAACCTCATCAAAAAAATAAAGAGGAGAGAGGTCAAATCTGATGCATTACTGAGAGAGTTAAAGATAATAAAAACAAATTTGATAGATGAGAAAGGTGTTAAAAACTGTGAGAATTTGATAAAAGAGTTGAATGAAAGTGTTCCTTCAAGTGATGAAATTGTTAATAGTTTAAAAAGAATCCTGATAAAACATCTAATCAACACATATGTAAGAATTACTGCCTTTTATGAACAGAAATCCTCATTGTCTTTATTCAAATCCATCCTTTCTTCGTTGAATATTGAAGACAAGATAAAGATGGATGTTTTATCCAAACTCTAATCAGACAGCCCATCTCTCATCACTACTCAGAGATCACTTCCATCATCACCAAAAGCATTTTGAACAAAACATAATTAAACCTATCATCAGGGTTTATAAATCTCTGCAATCAACTGTGATTTATGCCAAAGATAGGTATCGAAATACACCAAAGACTTGACACACATAAGTTGTTTTGCAACTGCCTGCCAATAGAAGGAGAACCAACTCTTAAAGTGGAGAGATACCTTCATATGGCTTATTCTGAAACAGGAGAGGTTGATAGGGCTGCATTGTTTGAATCATCCAAACAAAGGAAATACATTTACAATTACATACCTCAATCTTCATGTCTCGTTGAGTTAGATGAGGAGCCACCTCATGAAATAAATAAAGAGGCAGTTATAACTGCCCTTGCAATAGCTCTTCAGTTAAACATGAAAATCTTTGACAAAGCAGTTGTCATGAGAAAAATTGTGATTGATGGTAGCAACACAACAGGATTCCAGAGAACAGCTCTAATAGCTATAGATGGAAACCTGGAAGGAGTTCCAATACAAACACTGTGCATTGAAGAGGAAAGTGCCGGAATAGTGAAGGAAGGTGAGAAATTTAGAGAGTTCAAGCTGGATAGATTAGGCATTCCTTTAGTGGAGATTGCAACAGCTCCTGTAATAACATCAGGTAAAGAGGCAAAGGAAGTAGCAGAAAAGTTAGGCATTCTTATGAGAGCAACGGGAGGTGTTTCAAGAGGTATTGGAACAATAAGACAGGATTTAAATGTGAGTATTGAAGGCGGGGCAAGAGTGGAGATAAAAGGGGCTCAAGAGTTAAGCATGATTCCAAAATGGATAGATAATGAGGTGAGAAGGCAAGAGACTCTCTTGAGCATAATAAAGGAGTTGAAGAAAAGGCAGGCCTACTCTAAACTCAGATATCAGGTATTTGAAGTCAGTGATTGTTTTGAACCAAAGGGATTTGTGAAAAAGGCACTGGAAAAAGGAAAGGCTTATTTACTTCCTTTACCTTCTCATAAGGGATTACTGGGTAAAGAGATAGGTCCTAACAGAAGATATGGAACTGAGCTATCAGATTATGCCAAAAAGGCAGGTGTAAGAGGAATTATTCACTCGGATGAGGATTTAAGCAAGTACGGATTAGATGATGAATGTGTGAGGAAGAGAATAGGATTAGAAAGGGGAGATGGTTATGCCATCGTTATTGAAAGAGAAGAGATTGCAAAAAAGGCATTAAAGCTCTTATTTGAAAGGGCAAAGATGGATTTTGTGCCAAAAGAAACAAGGAAAGCACTGCCCAATGGCTCAACAGCATACATGAGACCTTTACCTACCTCCGCAAGAATGTATCCTGAAACAGATGTGCCAGTAATCGATTTAAAGGAATTAGTCAAGAAAGCAAAACCAATTGCTGAAAAAGGTTATGCATTCAAAGTTCAAAGATTAAAGTCCCTTCTCAATGAAGAATTATCAAAGAGAATGATAAAAAGCAGGCATTTAAGCCTTTTCGAATCGCTTGTTGAAGAAGGTATCGACCCTAAAATAGCTGCCATAACTCTGGAAGATACTTTAACAAGTCTAAGAAGAGAAGGAATTAATGTAAGCATAGAATCTGTGATAAAGGCTTTAAGAGCTTATAAAAGAGGGGTCATCACAAAGGCAGCAATAAAGGAGGTAATAAAAAGAGACAGTGAAGGAAAAGATTGGAATGAATTGAGAAAAATAAGCAAAGAAAAAATTTACGAAATGCTAAAGCAGGGGAAGGATGCCAAAACCATAATAAAGGAATTTAAGTTAAATGTAGAGCCCAGGGAAGTTTTTGAATTAGCAAAGACTTTTAAACATTCAACTCAAAATCAATAGCATGAAGAAATTTTTAGTTTTTGCCTTTGTTGTTGCAGTGGCCTTAGCATTCTCACCTTTGAATTACACTTACGAGAACGAAACTGTAAACCTAAGCGAGTATAATTTCACTCTTGATGGACACAATTATACAATTTTTTACTTTAACGAGACTCCTGTTTTTTTGTACAGATGGGGGGATGTTAATCCTATAACTGATTTAAATGAGATTGAAAACATACTCTTTAAACATTTCAGCCAGAATTACTACCTAAATCAGTCGGATATTGAATACATAAAGGAAAGATTGGAGGTATTTAACGAGAGCAGGAACAATGGTGATCAATTTAGGGGAATTGAAGAATATGCTTGTAGAAGAGAACTTGGAGAAGCTTTACCAACTCCTTCCAACTTAGACATTTATGGAGGAACACTCTATGATTTCTATGCAACATATCTATGCATGAGTGATTTTGGAGATGCTATTGGGTGTACAAGAAAAGAAGACATAAAGCCATATGTTGTTTCATTCTTTGAGAACAGTTACGGCATAGATAGAGACCTTTCAAATATATACCTCATGCTAGATAACATGAGCCCAAGTAATGTATACGAATACTTAATCAACATTGAAAACAACATCTCAAGTATTGAAAACGAAGTTTCAGAAATTAAAAAGAGCAGATTCAGATTACCAATTGGAGGAACAAAAGAATGTCCTGACTGCTGGGGAGTGTGTGCTGAGCTTGTAGTAAATCAAACAGCCCTAAACGAAATAAAGAGTAAAATTGCTGAATTGAAGGAAAGAACCGAACTTTTGGGCAACTACAAAGAGATGTCAAACACAATATTTAATGAAACAAAAGACAGATTAGAATACCTAAAAACCAAAAATCTGAAAGACTATTATTCAACAAAGCTAAGCATAATCGTTGAAGACTGGAACAAAAAGAAGCCGCTTGTAGATGAAAGTCTATCTTTAATCAACAACAAAACGATTGCATATCTAAAAACAAGAATTGAAACTTTAATTGATGAAATAAATGAGTCCTTACAAAACAACTCCTTCGATGACCTTGAAGAGAAGATAAACGAAACTGAGCACTTAGTAGATAAAATAGACGATAAAGCCTTGAACAACAAAAACTTATACCTTGCCATAGTCTCAGAATCAAATAAAGTTGAAAATATGTTCCTTCTTTTGAAAGAATACGGTGAAGACCTTTCGCCTTATGAGGATAAGAAGAAGTATCTTGATGCCAATTTTGTAAAGGGAATAAGTGCTGAAAAGGCAGTTGAATTCCTTGATGAGTATAAAAATCTCTCAACTACATTGAGCAACAAAGTTAAAGATAGAAGAAAAGCAGAGTTCGGAGGCAATATACTGAACGCTATTGTGAGGTCTATGACAAACAGTGTATATCAGCTGATTGAAGATTTGCCTTATGAGAAAAGGAAAGCATATGTAAACAACCTGCCTCTAATAATGGCTATTATATCAGCCCTTTCAATTGCTTCTCTGGCAACCTGGGTTATGATATACAAATACGTTATAGATTATAAGAAATACTCAAGTAAGAAGAATAAGATGGCATACATGACGATAATGTTTGCAGTTGTTGCTGTGCTAATCTTAGCAGGATTATTAACATTTTTCCTGTTTGATGGTGCTATAAATCATGGAAGAGTTTCAGACTTTCTTTATTTAGTAAAATCAAGTCCCAGTGTAACATTAGTACTTGATTTATCCAATGCCGACCAATCAAAGAAAGAGGCAATAGAAAATTGTGGAAACCTCATCCTCTCAGAGCTCCAATCTTATGGAAAAGAAGTTACATACATAACTTTATACAACTCTTTCTGTAAAGTAAATGAAACGAGCTACGGAACAAAGGAAGATTGTCTAAATGCAATAAAGCCTCCTTACATAATGCTTTCATATGACAAAGAAGTGGCATACAACTCAAGAACAGCAGGAGAAATTTCGCTAGAAGTTAAGGGAAACTGTGCTTATTTCGACAAATGCCCTGTTGCCTACTTTTTGGAGGTGGGTTAGATGAATTTAAGAATGGATTTTAAGTGGTTAATAGTTTTACTGTTAGTTGGGCTAAGCCTTTATGTGGTCTATTTAGCTTTTTTCAAGCCTTTGAGCCTGAATGATTTACTGCAGAGAAAGGAGGTTTCATACGCAAACATCCTCAAGCAAATCAATTCAAGCAAATCAATATGTATAGTTTTTGATTATTCTGATTTAGAGGATCCCATAAGGCAGAATGTTGGTCAGTGTGCAGCTGATATAGCCTATTCTTACACCTCATGGTTTAAAAGACCTGTCTATGTTTTTGGTATAGAAAATGGCATCTGTACAACATTGAATAAAACGAAATCTGAATCAGAATGCATCAGAGAGATTCTTTCGAAAGATTGTTTTGTATTCTTGATAAAAGGAGATGAAAATGTTTCAACAAAGAGCTTTAACAACTTGATGGAAATAAATGTAGGCAAATCATACAAAGCATTTGATTGCTCAATAAGGATAAATGGAAAGGTAAGCCCTTCTTAGTATCTCAAAAATGCTCCCAAACCTCCAAAGCCCTGCAAAAACTGAGCCCCCTCAGCAGTTGATGAGGAGATGACTTCAACCTTTGTGCCATGCTCCTTAGATAGCTCAATTATGTACTCGGTTATGGGCATTCTTTCTTCCAGATACATGGGGGAATGACACTTAGGACATTCCTTCTGTTCCTTTAAATTGTTTTTTTCAACTATTTCTTCATCAATATTTCCACAGGAGTTGCATTTAAATCTTAGATAAATGTAGGGAGAATCTTCTGAAACAAGAACCAACTCGGCTCTATTGGATTTTATAGCCTGAATAACCTCATTTAACCCATATGTCGCTTTTCCTCCTTTGACAACTGTCTTTATAAACTTCTCAACTAACCTTTTTTCCTTAACAGCTTCCTGATTAGCAATTATATCTTTTGCAGCCTCAATAACTTCCCTCACACCATATTCATCTGTATAACCTGTGTTAACAATCCCTAAAATTTTATGTTGATAGTTGAACGGCTTTGCATCTAAAAAGAATTCCTTAGAAGGTCCAGGACCTCCAACAATGATACCTTTAACCTTACCTAAGAAAATCTCATCCATTGCTTCTCCTATTCTCTTGTAATACTTCTCAGTTGCTTCCTCAATAAGCCTCTCGTATCTCCTTGCACTTTGGCCACCTTTTCTTACTTTTGCATGAGCAGTGTTGTTTATTTTTCTTATAATATGAGTTTCAGTTCCTCTTAATATAGCAAGAGTTGCTTCTCTCCCGTCCATAACCAAAATGCCATAACTATCTCTAGCACTCAGCATTCTTTCCAAAGGTTCTGTGAGAAATGTTGAATCACATCTATAAATGCTCTGCCTCAACTCATAGATCGGCTCAACTACAAATGTTCTTATATCTTCCCTAGAAGGGTCCTGCGAAACATTTCCTGCAAATATAACCAACCCATTTGGAGGTGTTTTCTTAAAATGCTTTAAAGCGGCAAGGATTCTTTCAAGAGCTGCAATCACATTTGTTCTTGTCTGTTTGCTCTTTATATTGCTTGCTTGGTTTATCTCTTCCCTTATCTTTGCACTTATCTCGGGAATTGGATAGCCTGCAGGTATGTAAACAGAAACGAGTTGAGTTCCTGAACCCCTGTATTCTTTCAGTTGCCTTATAAGTTTCTTGAACTCGTAAAGTTTCTCACTATCAATTTCATTCAAGAATTATCACCTTGCCTGTTTCTAAGTTATAGTAGGCTGGAATAAGTTTAAGCTCTCCCTTATCGGCAAGTTCCTTAACCTTTGGTATTCTTGTTTGAATTTCATTTATAACGTTCATTACATTTATCCTTATCGCTCTTTCAAGAATATTTTCTTTGTTTAGCTCCTTCCCTTCTCTTTCAAGAGCATTCCTTGCCTCATCAACAGCAGGCTTTATTTTTTCCATAAGATACTTAAGATGGCCTTCTTCATTACCTCCTTCAACTGTTGCTGTTACAGCTCCACAGGACATATGGCCCATGACAACCAGTTCCTTAACTTTAAGGTGTTCTACTGCATACTCTATTGTTGCCAGTGTTTCCTCTCCATCAACAACGTTTCCTGCTGTTCTGATTGTGAATATCTCTCCAGGTTTTGCAAGAAGCAATGTTTCTGGAGCAACCCTTGAATCACTGCAGGCAATTATACAAACCTCTGGATGCTGGCCTTTGACTGTTTCTTCTCTTGCCGCTTTAACCTCCTTTAAATCAAAGCAGCCCTCTCCACCTGCATATTTTTCATTCCTTTTAAGCAATTCCTCAAAACTCACCATATCAACCACCCGAACACATCAGGCAAATATACCCGCCTATTAGATGGGGAAGCCCGGATTTGAACCTACCCGGCTCAAATCCCTTCCATTGCTTCGCAATGGAGCCTACTCTTATCAGGAGGGTATGAACACCCACCTATTAGATGGGGAAGCCCGGATTTGAACCGGGATCACAGGCTCCCAAAGCCCGCAGGCTAACCAGGTTACCCCACTTCCCCTCTTTTAGCATTTAATAATTCTGCGAAATGTTTATAAATCTCCTCATAAATTCTGTCTGCTTTTTTAATTATTAAGTCGAAAGGTGGCTCTACATTGGGCTTGTGTGAAAGTGTACAGTATTCCTTTATGCCTGAAGTAATATCGTAAAGCCCTATCCCCCTTACTTTGCTGACAATCTCCTCTTTATCCATAAACAAAACAGGTCTCATCACAACCCTGTCAATTCCATATTGTAATATTTCAATATTTCTCAATGTTTGGGTGTGAACCTGATTGAGGCTCTCGCCAAATACAATAGCACTAACATTTAACCTTGAGGCATAGTAATTACTAATTAGGTACATCACTCTTTTGAAAACCATCTGTCTTATTCCTTCATCTAAACCCATGAAAAGATGCATAAACCTGGACAAGTTTAAAGAACTCAATTCACAATCAATAAACCACTCCCGCTTTAATCTTTCAATGACTCTCCTTGCTTTATCAAGGTGTTCTGGATTTGAGTAGAGAAGGAAGGGATAAACCTTCAATCCCTTTCTTGCAGATAGCCATAGGCTCAATGTAGAATCAAAGCCTCCTGAAAACATAACTAATGCTTTTCCAGTAGAGGCATAAGGGTAACCTCCTGGGCCCTTCTTCATGTCTAAATAAACTCTGAAAACCTCTTTTTCCACATCTATCCTAACAAGTTTTGTGAAAGTCTTAACACTCATATTAAAGCCTCTTCTCTCTAATTCCTGACTTAAATACCTAGCAAATTCTATTGAGTTGTATTCGAATGCTTTGTCCTGTCTCTTAACTTCAATCTTGTAAGACTCATTTTTATTTAATAATCCAGTAAAAAAGTTGATTAAAGAAGTTTTATCTCTCTCTACTTCCACAAATTTCGCAATGGAGTGAACACCAAATACCCTTGAAAGGGATTCAATAATTTCATCATCGCTTTCTACAATAAGTTTGCCTCTCTCCTTGCTGATTTTAACAGATGGAATATTCCTCTTTATATTTTCTATTAATTTGGAGATAAAATAAGCTTGCTTTCTTTTTCCTTTCAAAAAAATTTCACCGTACTTTACAATATACTTCATGCTTCTAACTCCTTCAGATAACCTTTTTTCTTCAACCACTCAACTTCCAGGGGCTTATACCTCCAAACAATATCCCCTTTTCTATCCCCCTCAATCTCCCAGAGCTGAACAATCACATAATCACCTTCTCTCACCCAGACATACTTCCTTAACCTTCCCGGCACTCTGCAAATTCTTTCCTTTCCATCATCGCAAAAGCACAACATTCTTGGGCCTCCTAACTTGGAAACTACATAAGCAAACATTTCTCTATTCTCTTTCTTAGGCAGCCTTATTTTTGCAACATCGAGCATCTGGTTATCCTGATTCTTTTGCTTTTTCTTCATTTTATCACCCTTCTTGCTCCGCATGCCTCGCATATAAGCATCTTGTAGCCCTCAACAACAGCAATGTGAGTATCAAGTTTTCCACACTCATGGCACTGAACATACTCCTTTATGAACAACTCAAGCTTTTTTTGAACAATTTTGGGCAACAGCCTTCTTTGAATAATTAATCTGTCTCCTTCAATATCAACAGGTGCTCCAAACTCCCTTGAAAAGTACTTAGCCATCCATTCCCTATCTCTCCTCAAAATATCTGCTATCTTACCAAAGTTTTTCCATACTGTTGTATTCCTCCCTTCAACAAATATATCTACCTCCGGAACTTCAATTCTATCCAGCTTTTTAGTCTTTTTCTTAGGTAAGTTTGCATATAATTCATTTAACATTGCATTATAATCCTTCATTTTACCACCTTAAATTAATCACTTCAATGGATTTATAAAGGTTGGTTTTTTCATCCAATGCTATATTTTTATTTTTAATCCATAAAATAACTCCTTTATGGAAGATATTGTAAAATTTCTGTTTGAGCTAAACCTCTTGAAATCAATGCAGAGAACAGGATGGTTCTTCATAGGAGAGCACAGGGACGATTCAGTTGCCTCTCACTCATTCCTGACAGCAGTTATTGCGTACTATCTGGCTAAAAAACTTAAAGCAAACAAGGAAAAGGCGATGCTGATGGCTTTACTTCATGATATTCCCGAAACAAGAGTAGGAGATATAAACAAGGTGATGGCAAGATATGTAAGCGGTGATGAAGAGAGAGCTATAAATGAATCAATTCCCGAGGATTTAGATGAATTCAGGGCTTTATTAAAGGAAGTTGAGGAAAGAAAAACATTAGAAGCAAAGATTGTGAAGGATGCTGACCTAATAGAAGTAATATTACAGGCTAAGGTTTATTTAATGAGAGGGAACCCACTAGCACTGGAATGGGCTAACAACGCGAAGTCAAAATTAACATTTGAAATAAGCAAAGAAATTGCTGATAAAATCATAAAAGAAAAAGAGGTCTGGTGGAAAGGGTTAAAAAAATTAGATTAATCGCATTTACTGTATCCACACTCAGGATTTATACAAACTAAGCAACCGTTTTCAAGCTTTAATGTCCTCTGACCACATTTTGGACAAACCTTTAAACTTTCTCCCAACTCTGTCAGTTTCTTCTCGTTATGTTCCTTTATTCCAAATGAGAGGAGATTGACTCCTTTTTTCTTCTTTTTTATTAAGCCAATATCTATAAAGAACTGCTCAAGGACATCAGCTATTTCAGCATATATTGAAGGGACATACTTGCCATCTTTAAAATAACCCCCATTAGGGTCATAAATACTCTTCAGCTCTTCAAGTATAAATGTGGGGTTTTCTGACCTCCTGAATATAGCTGATATAAGTCTTGTCAGGACAGCGTATTCAGCAGCCTTAGTCAAATCCTTACTGTTTATGAATATTTCAAAAGGCCTTTTTCTTCCTCCCTCATCAACAACATAGCTCAAAGTAACATAAATAGGATAATCTACAAAAGCACTTTTTAACTTGTAAACCTTTGCATCAAGTACTGTTGGTCTTTCCTCCTTCTTTGCCTTTATAACCTGCTCTCCCTTCACAGGCACGAGCTCTTCAACCACGACCTTTTCAGTTTTTTCTAATTCAATCATTCTAACCACCAATTATTCCATCTTTAATAGCATGATACAATGTTGTTAATTTACCGTTTGGCAGCACAATAACATCATCTCCCTTCAAAACAACCTCCTTTCCATTGACCTTTATCTTAAACTTCTTATCTTTAAACTTTGCAAACTCGGATTCCTGACCTTCTCTTGAGAGTATTGGGTACCTGCTTCCTTCTCTATATATTGTGATTCCCTTTAATCCGTTTTTCCACGATTCAATGTATATATCACTTATAACCTCTGGATTTATATCCTCGGGCAAATTGACTGTTGAACTTATACTATGGTCTATGTATTTCTGGGCAATTCCCTGTATCTTTACTCTCATTGAAGGTTCAATCTCATGAGCAGTCCTGAAAAAGTAATCTGGAAGAATCTCTTTCAATGTTTCAACCTCATTTGCTTCCTGGGCCATCTCTGCTAAACCATTCAAATCAAGATAAGCTTGAACTGTTGAATGAAACACTTTGAAGAATTTATTTCCAAAACTTTCACTCCTTCTTGTATAAAACAGAGCAAATACAGGTTCAATGCCTCCGCTTACACCTACATAATTCTTCCCATCAATTTCAAAGCTCTTAACTATGTTCGAGATACTTCCTGTAGGAGCAATGCTTAACAAAGCTACATTTCTCAATCCGTTCTTTTTTATCAACTTTTTTACATCCTCTTCAATAACCTCTTTGAAGAATGGATTCTTAGAATACTTATCATATTCAAACAATGGAAAGATTCCCTTTTCCTTTGCATTCTTACTTGAAAATTCATAGGCTCTATTAGCGATATAAGCCATTACCTTCTTTAGCAACTCCAAAGCTTCCTCGCTATCATATGCCAGCCCAAACTTCAAAAACATGTCAGCCATACCCATTATACCCATTCCAACTCTTCTTGTTTCCTTTGCAGCAACTCTCTGCTTTTCCAGTGGATTAAGATATTCGTTCCATGAAACAACATTATCCAGAAACCTAACCAGGTTTTCGATTGCTTTTTTCAGCTTTTTCCAGTCAAGAGATGCTTTTTTAGTGAAAGGATTCTTTACAAACATTGAAAGGTTAAGGCTTCCAAGATTACATGCACCTCCATCTTCCAGAGGAACCTCACTGCACGGATTCGTTCCTATTATAGGCCTACCTATGTAATTGGAAGGACTGTACTCAACCATCTTAGTCCAGAACATTAAGCCGGGCTCAGCAGTTCTGTAATTTCCTTCAACAAATGCATTCCATATATCTCTTGCCTTAACCAGTTTCTTTATGCTACCAACTTCCTTACTTCCAAAATAAAGAAGAAAGTCACCTGCATACCTTATTGCTAAATCGTACTCAAAATTGTCTAATTCCACTACATAGTCTCCATAGATGTCTCTTCTGTAAGGGTCTTTAAGTTCCTCTTCATCAACAGTCACCTTATAATTCGTAGTCAAGAATGTGTTTAGCTCTTCAATTGTATCAAACTTACCCAGGAAATCATAATCTTTCAAATTCTTACTTGGAATCCCATGACTGTAATGAAGTGATTTATAATCCTGGAAAGCTTCCATTACTTTTCCTTTCTTTAATTTTTTATAGAGAAGTAAAGCAGTTTTACCGTACTTATTCTGCTCTTCAACAGCACTCATAAACTCATCTGTTACCTTCACACTTATATTGGCAAACCTAACTTGAATGTTTTCCATCACTGCCTTCTTTATTGCTTCAAGCTGTTCTTCACTAAACTTACCTGTCCACTTTAACTGCTGAATTATTTGATTTGTTGTCCAGTTGGGTCTGCTCTTAACATTTATGAAAAGGAAAATATCTGGGTGTTTTACATGAAGGGTCAGCATCAAAGCCCCTCTTCTACCGCTTTGACCAATTAAACCTGTAGTCAGACTATAAAGCTCCATAAAACTAACTGCTCCTGTGGAGCTGTCAGCTGCATTATGCACAACAGCCCCGGCAGGTCTTAACGGCGTTAAATCAATGCCTATTCCACCTCCATAGCTATATGTTCTTGCTGCTTCATAAGCTGCTGTATATATAGCTTCAATGCTATCGTTCTCTATCATTGATGAAAAACAATTTGCTAATGTTTTAAGCCTGAACAAATCACCTGCTCCTGCCAGTACTCTACCTCCTGGAAGCCATAGTCCCTCGTAAAGGTCGTTATAAAACCTCACAGCCCACTCAAGAGCCCTTTCATCATCCTTCTCCACTGCTGCTACGAATGATGAAATTCTCACAAACACATCCTCAGGCTTTTCCTCTATCAAATTTCCATTTAAGTCCTTCAAAAAGTACTTTTTTCTGTAAATGCTAACTGCCAGCTCATTATTACCCAAATAATCTGGATGGACAGGCAGCTCTCCATTGGCAATCATTTCCATTAGCTTTGTATATGTCGTTTTGAATCTCTTTATCCATTCCTCTGGCACTCTATCCCTTAACTTGCTTTTGTAATTAAACATTTCCTTTATTTTATCATTTACCTCAAAAATACTCTTTATAGTAGATTCCATTGACTCACCCTAAAAAATCAAAAACTTTTGAAAAGAAAGATTTTAATTATTAACCCAAAGCATTTAACCTGTTTGTTTACTAAAAGCTTAAAATCAGTCACCTTACAGCAATCTTCAACCTAATTTCCTCAGTGTTGCAGTAGCTAATATTGTAAATATGTCCTCTCCTTTCTTGAGTTTTTTAAGTAATGTTTGAAATATTTTCCCATGAGGATAGTTTGTTTTCTCCTGCAACATAAGGAGCTGAGCAAGTAAAATCAGAAATTTGATATTATATTCCCCATACCTGCTGAGTTCCTTAAACTTTTCAATGGTTTCCTGATCATATTTCAGCAACTCTTCTAAACTTAATTTGTCCCTTTCCTCTTTACTTTTTATGGGCTGGATCCTTTCCCATACCCTCATCAATTCATCAATAAATTTAGATGTAAGCTCCTTATTGCTATAAGACTTTATCAGTAGATCAACGGTCCAATGAATATGTTTGGGAGTTCTTATGTTGGACCATTTTCCACTTTTGAGTTTCTGTCTGTATTTTATTATTATATCCGCATCGCTTTTCCTTCCTGGATAGATGGCTAAAATATATGAATCGTTGAGCCTAATGACACTAATAGGTTTAAGCTTCAACCTTTTATCATGCATAAGGTCATGTAAGTTTTCCACTACCACCACCTCATACTTTCTTTAAACTTCTCAACTTTTTCTCCTTCCTCTGGCTTTCTAAACACAAATAAATGTTCATGAGCCAACAGCAAAAAGTTATATTGAACACTTTTTTTCCTCCACAAAGGTGTGGTTCTCATGTTGTGCTGTAGCTTTATGATATTCTCTTTAAGAATAAAACCAGCATCCAGAAATGATTGCATAACTCTAAAAGAGATTGGAACATGATGCTTATGTCTTCTTGTATCCCCTATCAAAATAGCACAATATTTTCCTGGTTTTAGAACCCGGTGGAATTCTTTGGCTACTCTTCTCATCTCATTGGCAAATTCCTCAACGCTTCCAACCTTAGATAAGTCTCCCTCTTTCTTGTGATTAGAATTTTTTGTATATCCAATGATGTTTGCGTAGGGTGGGTGGGTTGCTACTAAATCAATACTTTCATCTTCAATTCTGTCAAGATTCCTTGCATCTCCTACATAAGTCTTTGTCCAGGTTTTAAGCTTATTTTTTAAAGTGTTATAAGAAAATCTTAATCTGTCCAGAGTAACCATGATGGCATCTTTATTAATATCCACACCTATCCCATTTCGGTGTAAAAGTTTTGCCTCTATCAATGTTGTTCCTGAGCCTACAAAAGCATCCAATACAGTATCTCCTTCTTTTGTGTATCTTAAAATTAAATTCCTTGCTACTTGTGGAGCCCAGTTCCCCCTATATTTTGCATTCAAGTAATGGGTGGCCCATTTTCCCCTCTTAGGGAAACTCCAGACAGTTGTTGCTTCAAGTTCAAACCTTTTTGGCTGGTATTCTTTTATTTTCCATTCTTTGCCAATTTCAAGTTTCGTGTCTTCAATTATTACGTAACTATGGTCTTTTATGAATTCTTCGTAATCTTTCCATGTAATTTCTTCCATTTGAATGTAGGTAGTAGTGTTAGAAAGTGGAGGGCTTGATTTTTTCCTCCTTTTTATTACATTCAGCACACTTACACTTGCGTTATTCTCCATCGTTTTCACCAACCATTCTCTTCATAAACAATTCAACCTGTTTACTTATAATTAGTCCTCTTTTTTCACAATATCTCTTAAATTTCTCATAAATTTTTTCATCAACTGAAAGTGTAACTTTTATATTTCCCATTAACTCACCGTATTGCTATTTCTGTATATGTATTTATAAAGGTTTCAGCGCTCTTATGATTTTTCCAATTTTTACAAACCCTTTTCTCTTTTTAATTGTTCTATTTTTTTCTCTTAATTCAGGGTGTTTTTCTGCTATTTGTTTAAGGGCTGTTTTGGATGCTTTTTTAACTTCCTCATTTTCCTCTTTATCATTTAACCTCTCTAAAAGAGCATTAATGACCTCTTTACTTGCTACTCCTAACTCTCCTAAGAATTTACAAACTCTCTCTAACTTCACTATTTTTGCTTTTAATAAAATTAAGTCCTAAAAGATAATCAGACAACTTCTCTCTTTCTTCTCCTTCCATTTTCTTGGCTATTTCAACTGCTTTATTATAATCCCCTCCTGATTTTTCAAACCACTCTTTATCAAAAACAGCTGCTAAAACATAGCCCAAATCATCAATACTCATAAGATATTCAACTGCTCTTTTTCTCACATTCTTATCTTTATCATTCAACATTCTCACAAGATTATTAATAATTTCCTCCCTATTGATTCCAAATTCTTCAAACACATCCCAGACTTCTTCTCTTTCCTCAAGGTTTTCAGCATTAATTTTAGAAAAGATTTGTTCAACCGCTTTATCGAGTTTTTCTCTTTCTTCTCCTGAAATAGTTATGAAAGAGACCATCCTTTTTATTTTATTCATATCTCCGTCTGAGTTCAATAAAGCTAACAGCAATATGTTTTTTTACCCAATCTTTATCTCTGAATGTTTTAACATGTTCTTCCACTCTTTCTTTAATATCAACTTTAAACCATAAATCTCTTTTTTCTCTATCAGCACGCTGTTTTCCCCGAATTTTTCCCATTCCTTTAAGCATCAATAATAAA
>JALVSQ010000002.1:19359-30883 GCA_027024255.1 Microcaldota archaeon | reverse complement strand
ATAATGAACAACTCAACAGAATCCTGTATAAAGATGGTTCAAAAGCATTTAACCAATCACAATTGTCTTTAATTTGCTAAATTCATAAACGCCGTACTTTATTCCTATTCTGCCAACGCCTGAAAGCTTATTTCCCCCAAATGGGAACATGCTGATACCATGACTTGGCCTTCCATTTATTGTGACTTCCCCATCTTTAAGCTGGCTGGCAATCTTAAAACCTTTATTCAAATCCTTTGTGAACAGAGAGGAATCAAGGGCATAATTGTTTTTATTGGCAATGTTTATTGCCTCTTTTTCATTATCAACTGTAATTATGCTTAAAACAGGCCCAAAGACTTCTCTCCAGAAAACACCCATGCTTGGATTAACGTTGTCAATGATTACAGGACTCACAAATCTCCCTTTAAACTCAGGCTTTGTTATGAACTTAGCTCCTTTAATTCTGGCATCTTCCAATAAACCTTTAATTCTCTCAACAGCACTTTCATCTATAAGGGGGCAAAGCCCTTCCTTACTTTTCTTACCTGCAAACTTTAACTTAGAAGCTTTTTTCTTCAAAAGCTTGACGAGTCTTGATTTAACCTTTTTAACAACCACAACTCTTGCCAGGGCATCACACCTCTGCCCACTGAACTTAAAGGCTCCATTAATGATTTCATTACTTGCTTTATCTAAATCTGCATCTTCAAGCACTATTGCATTGCCTTTTCCCCCCAGCTCCATTACATACTTTTTATCAGGTGCCTTCCTCATCAAACTAAAACCCACTTGCGGAGAACCTGTAAAACCAATAACATCTCCCTTAAGCATAACATCCCCCACCTCACTGCTTTTTCCAATAATGAGATGAATTGCATTCTCTGGAAAGCCTGCCTTTAACATAGCCTTAACCAAAAGGTAAGAACTAAGAGGTGTTTTTAGGGATGGCTTTAAAACAACAGAATTACCTGCTACAAGTGCAGGCACAATCATAAGAATACCTGTTGCAAGGGGGTAGTTAAAAGGTGTGATAATTGAAGCAGTTCCATAGGGCTCTCTCATGAGAAATGCTTTCCTTTTGCTTCCAAACAACCTACCATCAATGAACTCAGGATTAAGCGCCTCTATATCTTTATGCACAAGGTTCATTCTGGTTATTGCTGCCTCAACTTCTTCTTCTGCTAAGCCTTTACACTTCCCACTTTCTTTTATAATTGCTTCAACAAATATGTTTTTTTGCTTCTCTACTATTTTTGCCGTATTCTTAAAAAGGTACTCAACTTCAACCCAATCAAGGGAGTGACTTCGCGTAAGAAAAGCCTCCTCTGCTTTGCTTCTATCAACAAGCTCCACTTCAACCCTGTCTCCCCACGGACCCTTAAAAGAGAATTTTTTGCCTTTAACTTCTTTACCATTTATTATAGATTTCGCCATCATGGATTTAAATGGAATAAAAAAGGTTTAAAATTTAGCTCTACAAATCTGATAACAAATGAATGGAATTGATGGAATTGTTGAAAGAGGATGTCCCAACTGCTACAAATCAATCTCATTTGAAAGGTTAATGAGAGGATTGCCCTGCTCAAGATGCTTCTCAGGAAAGGACATATGTAGTGACTTAAAAGTTAAAGGAGAAATAGCGAAGTTGTGTGAATTCAAATCAAGGTTAGAATCATTTGAAGAATTCTTCAAGCAAAAGATAGGGTTTTCTCCTTACTCTTTGCAAATCTCATGGATGAAAAGAATACTGCTTCAAAGAAGTTTTGGTATAATTGCTCCAACAGGTGTAGGTAAAACAACATTCGGCTTAATAACTGCCCTGTATCTAAAAAAATCCTTAATAATAGTGCCAACAGCCATCCTGGTTGAAGAAGTTGAGAAGAAGTTAAGGAAGTTTGGAGGCAAAGATATTGTCGCAATTCACTCAAAGATGAAGAAAAAGGAAAGAGAAGAGAAAGAACTGAAGCTTAAACAAGGCTCATTCAACATTGCAGTAATAACATCAGCCTACCTTTACAAACACTGGAACGAAATAAAGCATTCCTACAAGTTTATATTTGTTGATGATGTTGATTCGTTTTTGAAATCGGGTAAGAACATAGATTATGTTCTGTACTTAATGGGTTTTTCTAAAAAGGAGATAAGGCTGGCTGAAGAAGTTATAAAGATGAAAAAAGAAGGAAAGAAAGATGAAAAATTGTTCAAGTATGTTGAATCATTGAAAAACAAGGTGAATACAATTCTTGTTCTTTCCTCAGCAACAGGAAAGCCAAAGGAGAGAGTAAGGCTATTCTATGAACTTCTTGGATTTCAAGTGGGCAAAAGTGCCACAACTCTCAGAAATGTGATTGATGTACATGATAAGCTTTCAGATAAAAGATTAATAGAGCTGCTAAATAAACTTAAATCAGGCATTCTCATATTTGTTAGCCAGACATATGGGAGAGAGGGAAGCCTAAAAGTTTTCAAAATGTTAAAAGAGCGTGGATTTAAAGTGGAGCATTATGAAAATATAAACTCTCAAATCCTAGAGGAATTTAGAAGAGGAAAAATAGACATCTTAGTAGGCATAGCAAGTTATAGAAACCCATTAGCAAGAGGATTAGATATTCCTGAGAAGGCCAAATATGCCATCTTCTACGGAGTGCCAAACATAGAGTTTAAAGTAAAGGAAGTTGATAAGCCTTCCCTTCTAACCACCTTATTATGGAGTTTAAGGAGGATAATTGGAAAGGAAGTTGATGAATACTTAAACATGCTCCAAAAAGGAAAACTTGAAGAAGTGAAAAAGTTTGTTTTAAAGAGTCTAAAAGACCCTGAAGTAGTTGATAAAATCAATTCAAACGAAAGAGTAAATGTAAAGATAGTGGGAAACGACATTGTTATATCTTACGGAGATGTTGCTGGTTATATCCAGGCAAGTGGAAGAACATCCAGAATGTATGCAGGTGGTTTAACAAAAGGGTTATCAATTCTTTTGGTAGATGACAAAAAGACCTTCAATAGTTTAAAGAAAAGATTAAAATGGTTCAAAGAAGGTGAACCTTTCATGAGCATTGAAGAAGTTGATTTAGACAAAATAATCAAAGAAATTGAAGACGAGAGAAAAACTTTAAAAGGAAGGAAGGCAGGAGATGTAAAGGTTTCACTCGTTGTGGTTGAAAGCCCAAACAAAGTTAGGACAATAGCTAGATTCTTTTCATCATATCCTGTAAAAAGGAAAATACTTAACTCAACATTCTACGAATTTACAATAGGTAGTAAGGTGTTTCTGATAACAGCCAGCATTGGTCACATATTGGATTTAGTGACAAAGAAAGGGAGAGACGGAATCGTATTTTCAAATAACATCACCCCCATATACGACACAATAAAGAAGTGCAAAGACGGCCGACAATTCGTTGATGAGTTAACTTGTGAATCCTCGGATAAAATGGATATTATAAAAAGTTTAAGGGAAGCATCCATAGAAGTTGATGAGGTAATAATTGCAACAGACCCTGATAGGGAAGGTGAAAAGATTGCTTTTGACATATTTATCATGCTGAGACCCTTCACCTCCAACATAAAGAGAGCAGAGTTCCACTCAATAACTCCTTCTGAATTCCTAAATGCTATAAACAAACCAAGAGAGATTGACATAAATCTTGTAAAGGCACAGATAGTAAGAAGAATTCTTGACAGAGTTATAGGATTTGATTTAAGTAAAGTTGTTCAGCAACACTTTAAAATAAAGAATTTGAGTGTTGGTAGGGTTCAGACCCCTGTCTTGGGATGGATAATAAAAAGGTTTGAGGAAAGCAAAGAAAAAATAAAGGTAAAGAGAAGGACATTTATTTCCAACAATAAATCGACATTCGTTGATTTCAAGGAGTACATTAGAAAGGTAAAGAAAGAAAAAGCTGAAGTATTCCCTCCAAAACCTTTGTCTACATCTGATTTGCTCAGAGAGTTTAAGGCTCCTTCAACAAAGATAATGAACTCCGCACAAAAACTCTTTGAAAGCGGTCTCATTACATATCACAGAACGGATTCTCACAGGGTAAGCAATGCTGGGATAGGCCTTGCGAAGCAGCTAATCGAAGAGATAGGATTAAAAGATTTGTTCAACCCAAGGGCTTATTCAAAAGAAGGTGGTGCTCACGAGTGTATAAGGCCTGCGAAGGCTGTTCTTCCCGAGGAGCTGAAAGAACTCTCAGGTCAAATGGTTAACAAGTTAGATGATTTTGACATTAAACTTTATGAGTTTATATTTAAGCGATTTATTGCATCTCAGATGAAACCTGCTGTTGTTGAAAGAGATGTGTATGAAGTAGATGGAAACATGTTTTATGTAAATACCAAACTCATTGAACCAGGTTATACTTTAATACTTCCAAACATTAAAATCCTTCCTAACTACTCATTTCATGATAAAGTTGTGGAAGTGCCAAAAGCAACTCCTCTCACAGAGAACCAACTCGTTGAGATGATGAAAGAGAAAGGCATAGGAAGACCTTCCACGTATGCTTATATAATTGAAACCCTTCTAAAAAGAAAATATGTGATAAGGAAAGGTGTTTTAATCCCAACAGAAATAGGAAAAAGAGTCCATTCCTTTTCTATCTCAAGATTCGGAATGTTTGTTAGTGAAGTATTTACAAGGGAAATGGAAAAAGAAATTGATGAGGTTGAGAAGGCAATAAAGGATTACAAAGAAGTTATTTTGAGATATGTAAAGGCGTTAGATAAAAGTTTAAGTGCTTAACTATGGCAAATGCCCTAAAATGCCTTGGCATGATTTTTAAACCAAACCCTTTAAATTGGTGAAAAGGTGAAAACATGGATTTAACAATTAAAATAGGTGGTGCTGCTGGCCAGGGTGTCTTTGTTCTTGGTAGAACCATCGGCAGATTATTTGCCAGAACTGGATTCTATACATTTGGGTATCCTGAGTATCCTTCATTGATAAGAGGAGGACATAACTCATACCAGGTAGTTGTTTCAAACAAAAAAGTGGAAACACCTTTATCGTTCAATAGCGTTGTAATAGCATTAAACAAACAAGCTGTGAAGTTCCATGCTCCCTACATAAGCCAGAATGGGATTTTAATAGTTGATGAATCAGCAGGGGATGTGAATGTAAGGGAGGATATTAAAGTTGTAAAAGTTCCAACATCAAAGATAATAAATGAAAGCAAAGGAAGTCCCAAAATGGCTAATATTGCACTCACAGGAGCAATGTTGCCTTTATTCGACTTTGATTTAACTATCCTGAATCAGATTATAAAGGATGAGTTTAGCAGAAAGGGAGAAGAAGTCGTTAAAGTAAATCAGCTGGTGGCAAAGAATGCTTACGAATATGTGAAAGAGCATTATCCTAATGTAAAAATAGAATTACCTGAGCCAGTTGCAAAACTAAAAGCATATACAAGTGGTAACGAAGCATTTGGCTTGGGAGCAATAAAAGGCGGGTTAAAATTTTATGCTGCTTATCCCATGACACCTGCAAGTTCA
Organism: Microcaldota archaeon; assembly: GCA_027024255.1. Lineage (GTDB taxonomy): Archaea > Micrarchaeota > Micrarchaeia > Anstonellales > J096 > JALVSQ01. Next base: position 25,405 of record JALVSQ010000002.1, on the reverse strand, counting down.
GTTCTGCATTACTTAGTAAGTAAAGCCAAAAAACATAACTTAATAGTTGTCCAGGCAGAGGACGAAATTGCTGCTGCAAACATGGCAGTAGGGGCTGGTTTTGCAGGTTTAAGATCAATGACTGGAACAAGCGGTGGTGGATTTGCCTTAATGACTGAAACAGTGGGTATGGCTGCCTTAGCAGAAACACCTGTTGTATTTTTCATTGCTCAGAGAACTGGTCCTTCAACAGGTATGCCTACATGGACAGAACAAGCAGACCTCTGGCAAATTCTGGGCGCAAGTCAGGGAGAGTTTTTAAGGATAATACTGGCTCCTGGTAATGCAGAGCAAGCCTTTTACTTAGCAGGAGAAGCTTTGAATCTTGCCGAGGAGTATCAATTGCCCGTCTTTGTTTTATCAGATAAATTTTTGTCTGAAAGCCATTACTCAATGGAAAAGGTAGAAAGTCCTGGCATAAGAAGGGGAAAAATTGTGAAAGAAGGATTAAAACCTCTTGAAAAAGGAGAAAGATTTAAGAGGTACGAAGATGTAGAAGATGGTATTTCTCCAAGAACCTTGCCTGGCACCCCCAATGGAGAGCATGTAGCAACAAGTTATGAGCATTTAGAAGATTCATTTACAACAGAAGATTTCAAAGAGAGAGTAAAGCAGGTTGAAAAAAGATTGAGAAAACTTAAGAAGCTAAAGGAGATAGCATTTGAACCAGATGTGTATGGAGAAGGTGATATCTCCTTAGTGGTGTGGGGCTCCCATTTAGGACCTGCTTTAAAAGCAAAAGAAATATTGGCCAATAAAGGAATAAATGTAAAAGTTATTCATTTCACATGGCTCTATCCATTAAGCAAAGAAAAAGTCGAAAATGTCTTGACAGACAAAAACATAATAATAGAGAATAACAGAACAGGTCTGTTTGAAAGATTGGTGAGGGCTGAAACAGGGATAACATTCACAGCAAGTATAAGAAAATCAAACGGAAGACCTTTATTCCCTGAACAAATTGCAAAAGCAGTTGAAACCATTGTAAATGGAGAATTCAAAGAGAAGGAATTTATCATTAAAGAAGAAGAATTTGAACCTTATGAGTTTTATGCTCCCTGGAGGTATGAATGAGGTGATAAGATGATTGATGAATTTGTAACAGTAGAAAAGCCACAATGGTGTCCTGGATGTGGGAACTACGGCATTTTAACAGCCATAAGAAGAGCCTTTGATGAATTGGGATTGAAACCTCACAACACAGTGGTCGTTTCAGGTATTGGTTGTGGAAGCAAGATTCCCCATTACATAAGAACATATGGATACGAAGGTATTCACGGAAGGATTATCCCTCTTGCAGAAGGAATAAAGCTGGCAAACCCTGCTCTTACCGTTGTAGGCATAGGTGGAGATGGGGATGGATTCAGTGAAGGTGGAAACCACTTCCTCCATGCAGGAAGAAAGAACACAAACATCACTTACATAGTCCAGGATAACCAAATATATGGATTAACAACAGGACAGGCATCTCCAACCACGCATAAAGGTGTTAAAACAAAAACAACCCCTGATGGAGCCTTTTTAAGGGAGTTCAGACCTATACCCACTGCCTTAATTGGTGGTGCTACATTTGTTGCTGCTACATTTGCAGGAGATGTAAATCACATGGTCAAAGTGATGAAAGATGCTATAAGCCATAAGGGATTTGCATTCATAGATGTATATCAACCCTGTGTAAGTTGGAATAAACTAAACACATATGCCTGGTGGAAGCAAAGGATATATGATCTGGAGAAAGAAGGGCATGACCCAACCAATTTTGAGAAGGCAATGGAAAAGGCATTAGAACCTTACAGAACAAATTGGGAAAAAGTGCCCATTGGAATATTTTATAAAGAAGAAAGACAAACGCTTGAAGACGTCCTTGTAAAGGGTATTCCTGTAAATGAAAGCTTAGAAGTGGATGTTAGCAGTGATTTAAGAGAGCTGATGTAATGGAGATATGCTTTTTAGGGGTTGCAGGAGGAAGAATAGCAACAGCCAAGCAAATAAAAGGCTATTCAACAGGAGGATTTAGAATAAAAACCAACGGCATTGAGATTGCTGTTGACCCTGGGCCTACTGCTGCTTACAAAACATCTTTATGTAGATATAGGATTGAAAGGACAAACATATTAGTCGTGAGTCACAACCACCTTGACCATGTAAATGATGCCAATGTATTTGCAGAGGCCATGAATGGCTATGGATTCAAGAAAAAAGGAATTCTAATTGCTTCAAGAAATGCCCTAAAAGGAAAGGACAGGATTCTGACAGATTACCATATAAACATGTTTAAAGAAGTTTATGAAGGAAAACCGGGAAATGAGTTAAGCGTTTTAGGTATTAAGTTTATATTCACTCCTATAAAACACAGCGAAGAAACAGGGTTTGGGTTTATTATGGAAAGTGAAGGAAAAAGAATAGGCTATACCTCAGACACCGTTTTGTTTGAAGAGTTGCCAGATTACTTCAAAAATACTGATGTTTTGATTGCAAACATAGGAAAAACAAAACCTGGAAAGTACAATGTGCATATGTCTCTTTTTCCAGAAGGAGTTGAGCTGTTCAAAAAAGCGCAGCCAAAACTTGGTATTGTTTATCACCTGGGCTTCGAATTCATACTTTATAAAAACAAAGAGGAGCTTATCAAAAAAGCAGAGAAAGAATCAGGAACAAAGCTGATATTGCCAAGAGATATGTTTAAGTTAAGATTATAATTCAAGCTTCATCTGCTCAATCTTCTTTTTACCTATGTACTGCCTCAATGCCTCTCTGATTATGTGCCCTTTTGATTTCTTTTTTCTCTTAGCAGTTTTGAGCAATGCATGATACAACTCATCTGAAAGATAAACAGTTATTGATGGCATGATAATTTTAGAAACAGGGTTTTTAAATATATTTTGCTACTGGTCCACTATCGCAACATTTAAAAACCTTTCCTTAAAAAGATGTTAAGAGCACCAGCCTTAGTGCTCTCTGTGGGTGATAGATTGGGAAATAAAAAAGATAAGAATTCTAAAAAAAAGAAGGAAATTGAAATTGATGTATTGAAACACTTTCTAAATCCAAAGGCAAGGGTCTTAAAAAAAGAAGAGAAAGAAGAAATTCTGAAAAAATACAATATATCTGAGAATGCGCTACCCAAAATATTCGCTACTGACCCCTTAGCAAAATCACTTAAAGCCAAAATCGGCGATGTGATTGAATTTGAAAGGGACGACGGAACTGGAAAATATTTATTTTACAGGCTGGTTGTCTGATTGAGGTGTAATTATGAATAACTTTCAGGAAGATTTACTAAAAGCTTATTTTGAGTATAATTCGTTAGTTAAACAACAGCTTGACTCCTACAACAAGTTCATAGAGGAAGGAATGCAGAAAATAGTTGACAGTGTTGGCGAAATTCAAACAAATGTTGAGGGATTCTCAATAAAACTGGGTAAAATAAGGGTTGAGCCTCCAAGGTTCTACGAAGTGAGGGGCGGTTATAGAGATATTCTTCCAACAGAAGCAAAGATAAGAAATATAACATATGCTTCACCTGTTTTCCTTGAGATGACCCCTGTTTATAACGGAGTTGAAAAACCAATCTACACAGACATCTTTATTGGAGATATTCCTGTTATGGTAAAAAGCAAACTCTGCCACACAAGCCATATGACAGACGAAGAGTTAATAGAGGTGGGAATGGACCCTCTTGACCCTGGAGGTTACTTCATCATAAACGGAAGTGAAAGAGTACTCATAAGCCTGGAAGATTTAGTACCCAATAAGATACTTGTCACAATAAATGAAGATGGCACTATAATAAGCAAGGTATTTTCAAAAAGAAATAGTTTCAGAGCGAGATGCACTGTAAGAAGAACCAAAGAAGGCTCATGGTTCCTTGAATTTCCTGCTGCTCCTCCCGGAATTCCTCTTTTTGCAGTACTAAGAGTGTTGGGATTCAAATCAGATAGTGAAGTAGAAAAACTTTTTAGAGAAGAGATTTTATGCATAGAAAACGATGTCCTTTATAATTTAGAAGCAGACCCAAGTAAAGAGAATGCTGAGGAATACCTCTCTAAAAGGCTCTCTCCGGGTCAGCCAAAAGAGTACCAGATTACAAGGATGTGGTACCTGATTGATAATTACCTTTTACCTCATCTTGGAACTGAGGAGAAGGACAGAAAGAAGAAAGCCTATTATTTAGCAAGAATGGCAGAAAGAGCAACACTGGTTGCCCACAAAAAGCTGATTCCTGATGATAAAGACCATTACGGGAACAAGAGAGTTAAGTTAGCAGGCGATTTAATGGCAGAGCTCTTTGCTTATGCTTTCAACTTTTTAGTTAAAGATATTATTTATCAGGCAAGCAGAGCAGATGTAAGAGGAAGAAAACTTCAAGTCCATACTTTAGTAAGGCAGGATGCTTTAACAGACAGAATTCTTTATTCAATGGCAACAGGCAACTGGATTGCTGGTCAGACAGGTGTAAGCCAGCTCCTTGATAGAGTGAGCTTTATATCAACATTAAGCCATAGAAGGAGGCTCATATCTCCTTTAAGTAAAAGGCATCCTCATTTTAAAGCAAGGGACCTCCACGGAACTCAATACGGAAAGATATGTCCTTCTGAAACACCTGAGGGTCCGCCAACATCATTAGTTAAGAACTTTGCATTATTTGCAGAGATAACAACAGGTATTGATGAAAAGCCTGTGGAAGAAATAGTAAAGAAATTAGGAATAGAGGAGGCATGATAAAATGAGGAAAGGTAAAAAAACAGTAAGTGAAAAGGCTCCTGTTTACTTAAATGGTAGGTTAATAGGTTTTACAAAGGATCCTGAAGCTTTTACATCCACAGTAAGAGAGTTAAGGAGAAACAATAGCATTCATCATGAAGTAAACATCTATTACAGAAAAAAGACAAATGAAGTGTTCATAAACACAACCCCCGGCAGAGTTAGAAGACCTTACCTTGTGGTTGAAAACGGAAAGATAAAACTAAACAAAGATATCCTGAAAAGGATAAAACAGGGACAGTTAAAATGGATACATTTGATAAAGATGGGTATCATCGAGTACCTGGATGCTGAAGAGGAGGAGAATGCATTCATAGCAAAAAGCCTGGATGAGGTTACTGAAGAACATACTCATGTGGAAATAGATCCTTCGACAATATTTGGTGTTGTTGCTGGCATTCTGCCTTATCCAGAATACAATTCAAGCCCAAGAATTACAATGGCAAGCTCCATGGCAAAACAGAGCCTTGGATTCTACGCTGCTAACTACAATCATAGATATGATACTAAAAGTTATATCATGTATTATCCACAGGAACCTATTGTTCAAACATCAGCTTATAGAAATCTGGGCCTCAGGAGGAGAGCAGCAGGGCAAAACTTTGTGGTGGCTATTGCTACATACAGAGGATGGAACATGGCTGATGCCCTTGTTTTCAATAAATCTGCTGTGGATAGGGGATTGGGAAGGGCAATGATGTTCAAAACATATGAGACAGAGGAGGTGCAGTACCCATCTGGACAGAAGGATATAATTGAAATTCCTTCACCAAAAGTAAGTGGTTACAGAGGAGAAGAGGTTTACAGAAATCTTGACGAGGATGGACTGGCAATACCTGAAAGCGAGGTAAAAGAAGGGGATGTAATTATCGGAAAAACATCTCCACCTAGGTTCTTAGAAGAAGTCTCAATATTTGGAGTTATTGAAGAGAAGAAAAGGGAAAACTCAGTTCATGTGAAGGCAGGAGATACAGGAAAAGTAGATAGTGTTATTGTTGCTGATGCTGCCAGCGGAAACAAAGTAGTTAAGGTAAGGTTAAGGGTGCCAAAGGTGCCTGAAATAGGTGACAAGTTTGCTTCAAGGCACGGCCAGAAAGGAGTCATCGGGCTTTTAGTACCTCAAGAGGATATGCCATTCTTGGATGACGGAACACCTGTTGAAATTGTACTCAATCCTCTTGGCGTTCCTAGCCGTATGAACGTAGGTCAGATCCTTGAGACGCATCTAGGCTGGGCAGCAAAG
>JALVSQ010000002.1:0-19349 GCA_027024255.1 Microcaldota archaeon | reverse complement strand
AGATGGGATTGTTCCTGACTTAATAATTAACCCTCACGCAATCCCAAGCAGAATGACTGCTGGACATTTACTTGAAATGCTGGGAGGAAAAGCAGGTTCTTTAAAAGGAAAGCTAATGGATGGAACTCCTTTCAGAGGGGACAAAGCCGAGATGTTTAGAGAGATACTTAAAGAGTATGGATTTGAAGAATGGGGAGAAGAGGAGCTTTATGATGGAATTACAGGTAAAAAAATAAAGGCAAAAATATTTGTTGGAGTTATTTACTACCAAAGATTGCATCACCTTGTTTCCAATAAAATGCATGCAAGAAGCAGAGGGCCTGTTCAATTGCTAACTCTTCAGCCAACAGAGGGAAGAAGCAGAGAAGGTGGATTAAGGTTCGGTGAGATGGAAAGAGACACTCTGATAGGTTTTGGTGTAGCAGGAGTAATCAGAGACAGATTACTTGAAGAGAGCGACAAGAGCATTCAATACATATGTAAGAAATGTGGTAGTATTGCTTACAGGGACCATGTAAAAGGAGAAGTTGTTTGTCCGCTTTGTGGAAGCAGAGACATTGCAGAGGTTGAGATGCCATATGCGTTTAAGCTGTTAGCTGACGAAATAAAATCACTTATGATATTCCCGAAGATAATATCTGATAAGAAAGCAAATAAAGACTTTTGAGGTGGAAAAATGTTGTTACATTACACTCCTGTTGAAGAAGAAATAAAGCAGATAAAGTTTGGGTTGTATTCACCTGAAATGGTCAGGAAAATGAGTAGAGCAAAGATAACTGTGCCCGATACTTATGACGATGAAGGCTATCCTATAGATGGAGGACTTATGGACCAAAGGCTGGGTGTAATTGACCCTGGATTAAGATGCAAAACATGTGGAGGCACATCAAGAACCTGCCCAGGCCATTTTGGACATATTGAACTTGTAAGGCCGGTAATCCATGTCCATTTTGCAAAGCACATAAAAAACATCCTCTACGCTACATGCGAGCACTGCCATAAAGTTGTTTTAACAAAAGAGGGCAAGAGACCAAAAAAATGTCCTTATTGTAAAAAGGAACTGGGTGAAATAAAGTTTGTAAAGCCAACAACATTCTACTTAAACAATAAAGAGCTTATGCCAACAGAAATAAGGGAAATGCTAAGTAAGATTCCTGATAGTGAGGTAAAAAAACTTGGTTATGACCCCTTAACAGCAAGGCCTGAATGGATGGTTCTCACTGTTTTGCTTGTTCCTCCTGTTAAAATAAGACCTTCAATAACTCTTGAAAGCGGCGAAAAAAGTGAAGATGATTTAACCCATAAGCTTGTAGAAATAATAAGAGTAAATCAAAAGCTTGAAGCAAACATAGCAGCAGGAGCTCCCCAGCTGATTATAGAGGACCTATGGAATCTCCTGCAATATCATGTAACCACTTACTTTGACAATGAAACTGCCAATATACCCCCTGCAAGACATAGAAGTGGCAGGCCTTTGAAAACATTGAGTCAAAGACTTAAAGGAAAGGAAGGAAGGTTCAGGTACAATTTGAGTGGAAAGAGGGTCAACTTTTCTGCAAGAACAGTAATAAGCCCTGACCCTGTAATCTCAATAAATGAGGTCGGAGTACCTTATGAAGTTGCAGAGGAGTTGACAGTACCCATTCCAGTGACAGAATGGAATATGGATGAAATGAAGGAGTTAATAAAGAGAAAGGAATATCCAAGGGCCTTATATGTGATAAGAAAGGATGGAGTCAGAATAAAAATCACAGATACATCCAGGGATAAAGTGCTTGAAGATATAGGTGTTGGATGGGTTGTGGAAAGACAACTAAAAGATGGAGATATTGTTTTGTTTAACAGGCAGCCTTCACTGCACAGAATTTCAATGATGGCTCACATAGTCAGAGTTCTTCCGGGCAAAACATTCAGAATAAATCCAACTGTTACACCACCTTACAATGCTGATTTTGATGGAGATGAGATGAACCTGCATGCTTTACAGCTCGAAGAAGCAAGAGCTGAAGCAAGAGAGCTAATGATTGTGGAAAAACAGATACTCTCTCCAAGGCACGGTAGAGCAATAATAAAACCAAGTGAAGACCAGGTAACTGGCATATACTTTTTGACAAGAGATGATGCTATTTTTACAAAAGAGGAGGCATCAAAACTGCTTTACATAGCCGGCATTACAAAATTACCCAGGCCAGATGTAGATGGAAAATTCTATTCAGGAAAATTGATATTTTCCCTGCTTTTGCCAGATGATATAAATGTGAAGTACACTTCAAAGATGGGAGAAGAAGTTGTTATAGAAAAAGGTGTATTAAAGAAGGGTGCTGTGGATAGCAAAGGAGCTGAACATGCAATCCTGGAAGTTGTATTTGCAAAGCACGGCCCCGAATTTACAAAATGGTTCTTGGATAGCCTAACAAAAATGGCTCTTGAAGCCCTGGCATGGAGGCAGATAAGTGTTTCCTTAAAGGATTATGTTCTTGATATGAAAGCAAAGGCAAAGATAAAGAAATTATTAGAGGATATGGACAGAGAAATAGAAAATCTGATTCTTAAATTTAAGAATAAAACACTCGAAAGAAAGCCAGGTATGACATTGAGAGAAACACTGGAAACAATGATAATGAATATAACATCAAGAACAAGGGATGCAACAGGAGAGATTGTAAGAGAAAGTCTGGGCAAAGAAAACCCATCCATAATCATGGCCAGCATAGGTTCAAGAGGTTCAATACTCAATGCAATTCAAATGTCAGCTGTTGTAGGTCAGCAGGCTATAAGAAACAAAAGGCCTAATAGAGGTTATTACAAAAGAAACCTCCCGTTCTTCAGGAAAGGAGCCCTAACAGCAAGAGAAAAAGGATTTGTTTATAGCTGCTTTTCCAAAGGCCTGGAAGTTGATGAGTTCTTCCATCATGCAATGGCCGGAAGAGAATCTATCGTGAATACTGCTATAAGAACAGCAAGAAGTGGATACATGCAAAGAAGGTTGATTAATGCAATGCAGGACTTCATCGTTATGGAAGATTTCACAGTAAGAGATTCAGGAGGAAGGATAATTCAATTCATTTACGGTGGAGATGCAAGGGACCCAATATTCTCTGCAATTGAGAGCAAAGAAGAGTTTGACGAAAGTCCGAGAGAGGATGATGTAGATACAGCATCAAGGTGATAGTATGAAAAGAAAATATAGAATATCTCCAGGAGAAGCTGTTGGTATAGTTGCTGCTCAAAGCCTTGGCGAGCCCGGCACTCAGATGACAATGAGAACATTTCACTACGCGGGTGTTGCCGAGCATGTGCCAACTGGTTTGCCAAGAGTCATTGAATTGGTTGATGTTAGAAAAAGACCTAAAAAGCCTATTGTTGATATTGGGTTAAAGAAAGAATTGTGTAAAGACAGAAAGAAGGCGGAGGAATTCGCTTATAAGATTGAAGCTGTAAGTGTTGAAGAGATAGCTAATGTTTACGAAGTGATGAGAGATAAAAAAATAATTGTTGAATTTGATAGAAATGCAGCAGAGATTTACAAAATTGATTTTGAGATGCTCAACAAAGCACTGAGATTTAAGAACAAGAAAGTTGAAGGAGATAAGATAATAATAGAAGTAAAGGCAAAAAAATCAAAGGATAAAAAAAGAAATGAGACAAAGGCTCTGAGAAGACTTTACAATAAAATAAAGAAAAAGGTGGTGAAAGGTATAGAAGGAATAACAAAGGCTGTTGTTGTTGAAAAAGATGGAGAATACTTCATAAGAGCAAGTGGAGATAATATAAAAGCTCTTTTAAAGTTTGAAGAAGTTGACCCCTCAAAGATTTATACAAACAACATTAAGATGATTGAAGAAGTATTTGGAATAGAGGCAGCAAGAAATGCACTTGTTAGAGAGCTAAAGCAGGTTATGGACATGCAAGGCTTAACAGTTGATATAAGACATATTATGCTTTTGGCAGATGGTATGTGTTTTTCAGGAACTGTAAAAAATGTCGGTAGGCATGGTCTTGCTGGCTCAAAGGCAAGCGTATTAGCCAGAGCTGCTTTTGAGGAAACAATAAAGCATTTAACAGAGGCTGCTACAAAGGGAGAAGTGGACAGGCTTATGGGTGTTTCAGAAAACATAATAGTCGGAAAAACAGTACCCATCGGCACAGGAAGGGTTATCCTCGAATACAAGCCAGAAAAGGTAAAAAATAAAAAACATTCCAAAAAATAAAGGAGAGAGGTGAATGCTCATGGAAGAAAAAGAAGAGAAGAAGGTAAAAAAACTGGTTAGAAAAAGGAAAAAGAAAACAAAAGTTAGTCCTGTGGAAAAGGAAATCAGGCTGCTCATAGAGACAGGAAAAGTGCTTATTGGGAGCAGAAAGGGATTAAGGGAGCTTTTAGTTGGAAATCCAAAGGCAGTAATATATGCCTCAAACATTCCAGAGGAATTGATTAATGACATTGAGTATTATGCTGATGAAGGCAACATAACAAGGTTAAAGTTTCCAGGAACCTCCCTTGAGTTAGGAAAGCTGTGCGGAAAACCATTTCCTGTATCTTTAATAACAGTTTATGATGAAGGAGAATCTAACCTCTCCAAATTGAAGAAACTTACCTCAAAGTGAACAGAATGGAGATCGGAAGTAACGAGCTCATCTTAATGAAGGTGTTTGAATCAATAACAGGAGTGATGCCCCTGGATGTATTTCAGTTTGAAGATGCTTTATTTTTCTCAGTTGATAAAGAAAGAATAAAAGAAGCAATAGGTCCAAAGGGTATTAAAATAGAGAAGCTAATGAAAAGGTTGAATAAAAAAGTATATGTATTTGCTGATGCAGAAAGCATTGAGGGATTTATAAAGAATTTTTTTAACAATGTTAACATACTTTCAATTGATGTTGAGGATATTATGGGTGAGAAAGTCGTTTATCTCTTAGTAGATGAAAGGGATAAGAAAAAAGCCCTTGGAAAGAAGGGAATAAGGTTAAATGCCCTGAGGCAGCTCCTAAAAGAAAGGTTCAATACAAAGCTGGCATTTAAGACAAAGGTAATGGTTTAATTAAATCTGCTTCTCAATACTTTCTAAATCCTGAATCACTCTCTTTATGGCCATTTTTAAAGTCTCTTTAACAGGTCTGTGATAAAGACCTTCAATAAAAAATTCATATTTACCCTCTCCTACTTCATTGTAAGATGCAATGGCAGATTGAAACTTAGCATGCTCTCTTCCAATTCCTCTCTTTACCCTGCCCTCAATCCTCAAGGATTGATTTTCAACAAGCCTTACAACAGGAATATTTTCCACTGCTACCTTAACCCTATCATCTGTTGTCTTAATATCCTGAGAGTAAACCATCCTGGGCCCGACAGCATCAAGATATATTCCTATCTTCTCAGGATCAACATTTTCAGGGGAAGTTAAAGGGATTAAACCGATTCTATGTGCAATGTATTCATCAAAAAAGCTTGATGTATTTTCATAAACTATTATTTTATCTATTGCTAAAACAGGCACCTTATTTATTGAATATCTTCTGATAATGTTCATTAATCTTGGAGATATGCCTTCAAACTTTATTTTCATGAACTGGTCCTCTTCCTTCAATATTTCAACTTTCATTTTCACACCCTTCTTCCTCTTCTTCCTCCTTTCTTTCTCATAGAATCAGTTGGTAATGGAGTAACATCTTCAATTCTTGTTATCCTCAACCCAGACCTTGCAATCATTCTAACTGCTGCCTGTGCTCCAGGGCCAGGACTTTTGGGACCATTACCTCCTGGGGCTCTTATTTTTATTATAACATGGGTTATTCCTTTTTCCTTTAACTCATTCGCTACTTTTAATGCTGCCTGCATAGCAGCATAAGGCTTTCCTTCTTCCCTGCTTGCATCAACAATCATACCGCCTGAAGCCCAGGCAAGTGTTTCAGCTCCACTTATGTCCGTAGCAGTAATGATTGTATCATTTTTAGATGAATAAATTCTAATAACTGCCTTTCTCATGCTTTCACCTCCTCTTGAGCCTTAGGCTCATTACCAGCCTCTTCAACCTGTTCAGATGCCTCCTCATTGTTATCAGATTTCTCTTCAACCACTTTTGGCTCAAGCTGAATTGGTTTGTAGTACGCAACCTTATCTTCCATTTCTTTTGTTATTAGCATTCCGGGAGACAAAACCCTTCTTCCATCAACGCTTATGAAACCATGAACTATCAGTTGCCTTGCTTGCTTGGGTGTCTTTGCCAGCCCTTTTCTCCATACAATTGTTTGGAGCCTTCTTTCAAGAAAGTCCCTTACAGTCAAAGAAAGAATATCATCTATTGTAGCAGTACCTGGTAAAATGTTTAATCTCTCTAATTTAGAGAGAATAACCCTGGCTTCTTTTTCCCTTATCTCCTCAGGTAAAGCAAGAAGTTTCCTTGCTTCTCTTCTAACTTTTCTCAACTCAGCCTGAGCAATCCATACTTCCCTTGTATTTTTCAGGCCATACTCTCTTTTCAGTTTACTCTCTTCTAAAATTCTTTTCTTGTCCCATAGCTTTCTCGGTTTCTTGTACTTCTTTGATAATCTTCTCGGGTCTCCCATTCAATCACCTCACTTCTTTCTTACAACACCTACTGCCAGACCTCTTCTTCCTGTGTTCTTTGTTCTCTGGCCTCTGACCTTCTTACCTCTCATGTGTCTATAACCCTGCCATGTTCTTGTCTTCTTCTTGAACTCTATGTCCTGTCTTATTGCAAATGCTAACTCATTCATTATAACATGAACATTTTGACCTGTTGCCATATCTTTTCTTCTATTCAACAGAAATGCCGGCAAATCCTTATCGCTCAAATTCATAAGAATATTATCTATTGATTCAATCTGCTCATCACTTAAAGAACCTATCTGAACATCATGAGGAATACCGAGTTTTTTGGATATAAGCTTAGCAACAACATTTCTGAGGGAATGTCCTATACCTCTTATATAAAGCAATGCCCTGTTAAGCTTTAATTCACCTTTAAGGTCTTTACCCGCAATTCTAACAATACCTCTCAGACCTTTCTTTGCTTCTGCCTTATGACCTGCTCCTTTCTTCTCTTTCTTTTCTTTAACCTTCTTTGATTTAACCTTTTTAGAAGCATCCTTCTTCTTTGGCTTTTTTCCTGCTTTTGCCATATTAACACCTCAATACGCCGGGGGTGGGATGTTCAATCCTTATGTTAACCATAAGGATTTTTGAACCCACAAGCCCTTGCGGGCACACGCTCTCCAGGCGTGCGCGTTAACCTGGTTCCGCCACCCCGGCATTATCTATGGGATTTAGTTGGCAAACATTTATAAATCTTCCTAAGTTTTATGAGGACAAATAGTGAAGATAAATCTAACCTCACTCCTCATACTTCATAATAATCCTGTCCCTGTATTCTCCAAAATAGTCAACGTAATCCCTCAACCTGCAAACCTCTTTAAAGCCGAGTTTTTCATAAAGGCTTTTAGCAATTTTATTTCCTTCAACAACCTCAATCCATATGTTCTTTGCCTTGAATTCTTCCCTGGCTATCTTAATCCCTTCTTTTAACAGCTTCTTTCCAATACCTCTACCTCTATACTCTTTCCTCACTGCCAGTCCAAAACTAACATTGTGACCATGTGCCTGCAAAGGCTTTTTCCTGTGCACATCGCAAACACCTGCAATCCTTCCATTGCTCTCATCAACAGCAATAACCTTTACCATAATCCCTTTCTTTATCTCATTCAGTGTTTTAACCAGCCACTTAGCCTCCTCTTCCACAGTAACCCTTTCCCTTATTAAAAGATATGCTCTTTCATCTAAAAACTCATTTATCCAGTCAGCCCATTCTTTAACTGAAAACCTTGTTATAACAGAGCCATCTCTATCCACATAATACTTAATGTTCATTTTATCAACCTTAATGCATCTTCTATTATCTTATTGTGGTCGCTTGCTAATCTCATCTTTTTAACCTCTTCAATTTCAAACCATCTTGCCTCAACAGCATCATCTCCTGCTTTTATATCTCCTTCAACATCACATAAAAAGGCTATTGCTACAATCTTTCTGGGGTCTCTGTCAGGCTTAGAATAAACACCTACCAATTTCTTTATCTCAACATCTGCACCTATCTCCTCCTTGGCCTCTCTAACAGCGCATTCCTCTATGCTTTCATTCTCCTCCAATCTGCCACCAGGTAAAGCCCACATTCCTTTAAACGGCTCATGACCTCTTTTTATCAAAAGAACCCTTCCATCTTTTATAATAACTATATCCGCTGCAACAGGTCTGCATGCCATGATATTAAAGCTACTTATACATTTAAAAAATCTTTTATCAAACTGCCATTTATGGAATTCATTGAATACGAAGATTTCAAAAAGGTAGTGATGAAAACAGGGAAAATAATAGAGGCTGAGGAGGTACCAGAGAGCAAAAAATTGATAAAAATGAAAGTAGATTTAGGTGGTGAGATAAGAACACTGGTGGGAGGCCTAAAAGGAGCCTACTCTCCTGAGGAGTTAGTAGGAAAAGTCGTTATAGTAGTTGCAAACCTCAAACCCAAAAAGCTGATGGGCATTGAAAGTCAGGGCATGCTTTTAGCTGTTGAGGATGAGAATGGCATTCATCTTTTAACGCCCGATAAAGAAACAAAGCCAGGATTGAGAGTATGGTAATGTTTAAAACCATTTGTATTTAACAGGAAGAGAGGTGATAATGTGAAGTTCATTATTAAAGGGTCAATAATGTTTGGAAAAGAGAAAAGGTCCTTTAAAAAAGAAATAGAAGCATCGTCTCAAAACCTGGCTGTACACAAGCTTTACTCTTTGTTCGGCTCTTTGAATGGAGTGCCAAGAAGCAAAATAAGCATTGAAAGTGTAGAGGTGATTAAATGAAAGATGAGAATGTAAATAAGGAGCTGGCAGAAAGGGCAACCCTGCTTGATCAGAGGTTAAAGATCTTAAAAGCAGACCTTGAAAAGATTGCTGCTTTGCTTATAGAGTTTGAAAAAGCAAAAGCAAGCATAAAAGGCTTCATGGAAAGCGAGGACTCCTATGTCCAGATAGGAGCAGGCATTATGGTCAAAGCTAAAATAAATAAAGATGAAGTATTAGTTCCTGTTGGAGCAGGTTATTTCATAAAAACAAGCCCGGAAAAGGCAATAAAGAAAATCGACGAACTTATTGAGCTAACTCACAAGAATCACGATAAAATAAATGAGGAAGTAAAGAAAGCAGAAAGAGAATTAATCGATATAATGAAAAAGGTGAGATTCGCATAATGTTCGATTTTCTGAAAAGCAAAGTTAAAGAATTTGCTGATAAAGTTAAAAGAATCGTTGAACCCAAAAAAGAGGAAAAAGAAGGGAAAAGAGAGAAAGCTAAAAAAGAGGTTAAGAAGAAGGCAAAAGTAAAGTTAGGGTTGAAGAAGAGTATAGAAGGGCTAATAAAGGGAAAAATAAAGGTTGAAGAAAATGACATAAAAGATTTATTAGAGGAACTTGAGCTCACATTGATTCAGGGAGATGTTGCTTTTGAAGTTGCTGAAAGCATAAAAGAAAGCATAAAATCCTCTTTAATAGGTAAAGAAGTAAAAAAAGACAAAATAGAGGAAATAATAAAGAAAGCAGTAATAAAAGCCGTGGAAGAATCTATGGGAGAACCTTTCTCACTAATAGAGCTGATAAAAAGGTCAGATAAAAGACCTTTTGTGATAGCAATATTCGGAACAAATGGTTCAGGAAAAACAACAACCATTGCCAAACTCGTCAAGATGTTAAAGGATAGCAACCTCTCAGTGGTTGTTGCAGCATCAGATACATTCAGAGCAGCCTCAATAGAACAGCTGGAAGAACATGCTAAAAAGCTTGGATTTAGAATAATAAAACGAAATTATGGAGCAGACCCTACAAGCGTTGCTTATGATGCAGTCGAACACGCAAAATCAAAACATATAGATGTAGTTATAATAGATACTGCTGGAAGACAGGAGTTAAATATAAATTTAATGAAAGAACTTGAAAAACTTGTGAGAGTGATAAAGCCAGACATTAAACTGTTTGTTGGAGAAAGTATTGCAGGTTCTGCTTTATATGAACAGGTTAAAAATTACAATAAAGCAGTGGGTATTGATGCTGTTATTCTAACAAAATTTGATTTAGACCCGAAAGGTGGAACTGTTATATCCGCTTATAAAGCAAGTGGAGTTCCTGTGATTTATTTAGGAGTTGGCCAGAAATATGAGGACTTACTGCCCTTTAACAAAGAGGAAATAATAAAGAGGTTAGTTGAATGAAAATTGTTCTGGATACAAGCGGATTAATAGACATGATAAAGTTTAAATGCAGTCCTGAACTGTTCATTGATTTAGTTGAAGAGAAGGTTGAATTCGTTGTTTTAAAGCCCGTAATCAGAGAACTTGAGGGTATATCAAGGAATAAAGGAAAAAAAGGGAGTGAAGCAAAAGCTGCGTTGATGCTTCTGAAAGCAATAAAGCCCGATATTGTAGAGATGAACATAAATGCTGATAAAGCAATTCTGAAATTTGCAATTCAGACCAATGCTTCTGTGCTTACATCAGACAAAAGATTGAAGAATGAGTTAAAGAGGCATGGGATAACTGTATTCACTGTAAAAAGGAAAAATTATATTGAAAAAGATTAGATTATGCTCAATGCAAACATAACAAAAAGCATCACAAAGAGTATGCTCACTGTATTAACAATCTTTATCAACGGGTTTAAGGAAGGTCCTGCTGTATCCTTAAATGGGTCACCAACTGTGTCTCCAACAACTGCAGCTTTATGAGCAGGGCTGCCCTTTCCCCCCAGTTTACCTGTCTCTATATACTTCTTTGCGTTATCCCATGCTGCCCCTGCGTTGCACATAAACACAGCTAAGAACTGACCAACGAGTAAAGTACCTACTAAGAAACCTCCTACTGCTGCTGGACCAAGAACAAATCCAACAATTATAGGAGGAAGAACGGCAATTGCTCCTAATTTAAGTAGCTCACCTATTGCAGCTCTTGTGCTTATTTCAACGCATTTTCCATAATCAGGCTTTTTCTTACCTTTCATTATCTTACCATCTTTAAATTGTCTTCTAACCTCTCTTATGATTTCATCTGCTGCAACCCCAACTGCCTTCATTGAGTAGGAAGAGAAAACAAATGGAATTAAAGCTCCAATGAATGCTCCAAGAAGGACATCAGGGCTCATAATATTGATTACAGGGAAGTTATTAAGTAATTCAAGTCCCTTAACACCTATTTTTTCTGCTGCTAAATTGACTTCCTGAGCATAGGCAAGTATTAATGCTAAGGCTGCCAATCCTGCTGATGCAATGGCAAAGCCCTTTGTTGTTGCCTTTGTTGTGTTTCCTACAGCGTCAAGCTTATCAGTTATGTTTCTCACTTTCTTTGGCAGATTGGCCATCTCTGCTATTCCTCCTGCATTATCAGAAACCGGGCCAAATGAATCAACTGCAAGGATAATTCCGCTTAAAGAGAGCATACTCATCGCAGCAATTGTTACTCCATAAATTCCTGCCAGATAATAACTCACAAGTATTGCACCTACAATCACAAGGCCATAAGGGAATGTGCTTGCCAAACCAACTGCCAGGCCTGTGATTAAATTGGTGCCTGCTCCTGTTTCTGATGCTTTTGCAATCTCTAAAACAGGCTTGTATTTGTAAGATGTATAATAATCTGTTATTTTCACTATAAGCAGGGCAACGACAATGCCTATTAGAGCAGTTAAAGTGTAATTAAGACTGTTCTCTGTGAAAAAGTAAGGCGTTATCAACGCAAATGCTATTGCTGAAAGTAAAGCAGTTGCATAAATTCCCTTCGAAAGACCTTTCATCGGATCTTCATCTTCTTTAACTTTAACAAACAAAGAGCCTATAAGTGTCATAACAACTGCTGCAGAGGCAATCACCAGAGGATATATAATGGAAGTAAAGTTGTTAAATATCAAACTTCCTAAAATCATTGTAGCAAGGAGTGTAACTACATAAGATTCAAATAAATCAGCACCCATACCAGCACAATCTCCTACATTATCTCCTACATTATCAGCAATAACAGCGGGATTCCTCGGGTCATCTTCTGGAATGCCCTTCTCTACCTTTCCCACAAGGTCTGCTCCAACATCTGCTCCCTTTGTGTATATACCTCCACCTACTCTGGCAAACATTGCCATCAAAGAGGCTCCAAAACCCAGGCCTGTAATCATAAGCATTATATTGTGCATATCAAAGCCCATTGTGAAGAAGACATAAAGCAAACCACCTATGCCCAACAATGCTAAACCCACCACAGCAAGGCCCATTGTTAAACCTGCTTTGAACGAAGTGCTTAAAGCACTGTTTAATCCTCTCTTAGCAGCCTCTGCTGTTCTAACATTGGCCAGTGTAGTTACCTTCATCCCTATATACCCTGCTAAGGCAGATGAGATTGCTCCAACAGCAAATGAAATGGCAATACCATACCATACCCTATCAAAGAAGAAACCAATTGCTATGAATATAACGAACAGGATTATTCCAAAGATTGCTACATTCCTATTCTGCTCAGCCAGATATGCCATCGCTCCTTCCCTTATAGCATCTGCAATCTCTTTCATCTTCTTAGAACCTTCTGGTAACTTACTTATGTATCTATACAGGCCAATGGCTATCAACAAACTTAAAATAGAGATAACAATAGGTACTTCAAACATTTTATCACAAAATCCCATTAAAATGCAATATTTAAAAAGTTTTATGGTTCAGTGTCCAGAGAACAAAAAACAAATAAATGAGCCATAAAATAATTACAACTGTTAAGGATATATCTCCAAAAGGGATTGGAAAAGGACCTAAAAATATTACCCCTCCTACTTTTATCCTTTTATGATTCTCAATAAAGTAAAAGGCAAGGCCCATTGTAATTAAGATAAATCCTGAGAATAGAAGAATCTTATACAACTCCATAATCAAAAGATTCAAAAATTCCTTTTAATAACTTTCTGTTCAATTTGTTATTATGAAAGTAGTAAAGCAAATAAAAAGAGACAAAAATGCTGAGTATTTCATAAACCCTGCTGGAGAGATATTCGAAGTCAAGCAACAGATAAAGAAGGTTGGAGAAATAAAAAAGAAAAAGGACAAGCATTATGAAATAAGAGCAAATGGAGATGTTGTTGAAATTGATGTGGTTAAAATCAAGATGAGTGAGTATGCTAAAAAAAGAGAGAGTGGAGAAATAAAAAAGCTGATAAAATCAGGAGTAAAAATTGAGATTGTTCCTGATGAAGATGCCACTTTAAAGGAACTAACTGAAATAGAAGTTGAAAACATAAGGAACATGCTTGTAGGAAAAACGATAAAGGATGTAAGTATCACTTATCACTCAAATGGAAGCAAAACATTAGAATTCAAACTTGAAGGTGGAGGTAAAATAAAACTCAAAGACGGTTTGCTTGCCGGGAGTAAATCTGTTGAGGTTGAGATGTAACTCTCTTTTCAACAAATGTTATTGCAACCCCTCTTTTGCCCATCCTTCCAGTTCTACCAATCCTGTGAGTGTGCATTCTGGCATCTCTTGCCTCATCATAGTTTATTACAGTAGTAATTCCCTCCACATCAATACCCCTTGCAGCAACATCTGTTGCTACAAGAATGGTCAATTGCCCATTTCTAAACTTACTAATCACCTGCTCCCTCCTCCTTTGAGAGAGACCTCCATGAATATAACCTGCCTTTAATCCTTTAATTTTCATTAATCTTTTTCCAAGATATTCAACTGACTTTCTTGTTGAGGAAAAAACAATTGTCTTTCCATGCGACTTAAAAAGAATGTTCAGCAACAGTTTGAACTTCTTACTTCTTTCAATCTCAATTCTTTTTTGTTTTATAGAAACCTCCTCTTCATCTATTTCAACAAATTTTGAGTCTGACATAAACTCCTTTATCAGATGAAGAAGTTTTGAGTTTAAAGTTGCTGAGAATAAAAGAAGTTGAGCCTTTACAGAGGTATTGCTCAATATGAACCTGATATCTTCAATAAAACCTAAATCAAGCATCTGGTCTGCTTCATCCAGAACAACTACCTCAAATAAAGTTAAGTCAATAACTCCTCTGTTGAAAAGGTCTATTAGCCTTCCTGGAGTGGCTACTAAAATATCCACACCTCGATTTAACTCTTTTATTTGTTTATCAATACTAACACCCCCATACACACATGCTATCCTGTTATTCTTTCTTTTTGAAATCATGATAAGATGGTCAGTAATTTGAAGAGCTAACTCCCTTGTTGGAGCCAAAACCAAAGCCCTTTTTTCCTGCTCGACAATTGGAATTCCAAATGCTGCTGTTTTACCACTTCCTGTCTTACTCCTAACTGCTAAATCAAATCCTTCTTTAATCAAAGGAATTGTTCTCTCCTGCACTTCCGTTGCTTTATCAAATCCCATGTCTTTCAAACTCAAAACAATATTCTGAGATATATCCAATTCTTCAAATCTTTTCATTAAATTCACGCTCTCCTCCTATTTCTAACGAAACATATATAAATGGGTGGTAATTATGTGGTAAAGCCTTATTTAGAAAGATAACTTAAATCTTGGGTTGAATTAAAAAGGAACACCAACCTTTCCAAATAAGCATTTTGTTTAAAACCGGAAAAGAGTCCCTGATCATCTGAAAGCAAGTCAAGATAAACCGGAACACCATCTTCAATAATCCCTCTAATAGCATATCCATTCCTTAATATGCTGTTAATAAACTCCACTGACCCGATTCCCTTGAAACCACCCGATGGATAAAGTTTGTTTAAATACAGCTCTACATCAAACAGAGAAGAAAAACTGGAGGTCCATTCAACAATTTTGCTAACTTCTTTTTCCAATTGGGTTCCAAGGAGCTCATTTTCAAGTCCTACTATCATGTACAACCTCAACACACCTCCTAAGTTCTTCAAAATCTTCCCAAGTCTAACAATATCCTTTTCCGATACTGGTTTCTTTATCATCTCTCTTATTCTTGAGTTTGGACTTTCAACCCCAATATTAAGAGAAAGCTTAACACCTCTCTTAACAAGCTGTTCAGAAACCAACTCAAGAGATGAGATATTAGTAAGAGCATAATCGACTCTGCTTTCTATCTTTATTTCATCTATCGAGTTTATTGTGTTTTTTAAAAACAAAAGGCCTGATAAAAGATTTTCTTTATTCACAACATCAGGGTCCAGAAGTGAATGAGAATTAATCAAAATAGAAACAATCTCGGGCTTTAATCCGATTCCAAACTTTGACTCAGGCAATTCTTTTAGATGACCCAATTGAGCAATCAACTCTTGCTCAGATAAAGGAGTTCTCCACTTCCTGTCCACGTTCTTTAAAGAACAGAATGTACATTTTGCATACTTACAGCTCCTTGTTCTTATGAGTATTTGTACTTCCTTTGTAGAGATAATTGAAATGTAATGGGGTTTTAGTCTAAGCACAGTTTTAATTTATGTTTAGAAATGTTTATAAAACAGAGGGTAGTTTTTTAAACCATACACAAAAAATCAGAAATATGGAATATGTAAAGTTCATGTATTCAAAATTAATTGAGCTAATGTTTAAAAGAGATTTAAAAGAAAGAATAAAGATATGGTTCTTACTCACCCTGTTCTTTATAGGCGTGGTGATTATCTCACTAATTTTATCCCTTTCTCCTGCTTTGTTGCAACTCAATAAGGAGATTACATCGGTTCTCTCACTTTTAGCTTCTCTTTTAATTGCCCCCTTTACATCAATAGCTCTGATTATTTTTACAAAGGAATATGTAATAGAAAGAAAGGGAATTTCTAAATTTGTGAAGAGCTTTGCCTCAGCACTGAGGAGATGGTTTTTGAAGCTTCTTCTTGTTTATGCTCTTTTTTACATTCTGTTAATAATAGTAGGTTTAGGAACCCTTATATCTAACTCCCTTGAGATGTCAATAATCATAGCTCTTATTTACTATATACTCGGGGTATGGTTCTGGTCCATCCCCTACTTTATAGTAATAAATGACTGGGATAAAAGACCCTTTGAATGGTTTAAGTATTCACTCAATTTAGGTAAAGCAACATTTTTCAAATCACTTCAAATATCATTGTTCAATCTCTTTATCTTATTTGGAATTCCTCTCATATCTTTAATATTAGGCGCAATACTTCCACCATTAATTCCACTTCTTCCTCTCTTCATACTCGTTTACCTTTTCCTTGTTTATCCATTCACAACACTTGCTTCTCTATGGTCTTATATCCATCTTCTCAAATCATCTGTCAAAGGAGAGCTTCTTTTTCAAAAATCCGAATAAGAGCAATATCTACATTCGAATTTTTTAGCCTTTCAACGACTTCCTCTACATGGTTCTTCCCTATTACAGCAACAAATAGTTTTCCATTCTCCTTCTCCATTATTCTTTTAATATTTTTAGCAAATGAAACGCTTCTAAGATGTCTAGTAACCCTCCTCACCATAAATTCATCAAAGAAGTTAGAATCTCTGCTTTTCAGAAACTCAGCCAATTCACCAAACCCCTTTATTACTTCTATAAGGATTTTTTCACTACTTGAATAATCCAGATTCCTAACATCACCAACAACCCTTATTCCCATTATAATATTTGAGAGTGTTTTCCTTTCCTCAACATTGACCTTTATACCCAGAGTAAGCCATCTATTCAATTCATCTTCAATTCTTGGATTTTTTATGATGCTCATAAACATATAAAAAGGCACCAATCTATCATATCTCAAATTGAACCTCGAATTGCTGCCTTTTTCAAAAGGAACAGATACATTTGACATAAACTCATTGAAAGAACTGCTTATGCTTAAATTTCCAAGAATTTTTTCTTTTGAGAATTTTAGCAAAGCCAGTGCTTTTATGAGAAGCTCAACTTTCTTCCTTCTCTCCTGTGCTTTTGCATAAGAAACATAAAGCCTGTAAACCATCTTCGTAACTGATACCATCTCAGAATAAGCAGCTGATATTTGAAGCAAAAGGGGGTGGTCAATCCCCCAGACCACTGGTTTTAATCCTTTTAAAAGGAAAATATCCAGAGATGATTTCCCTTCTTTGTATCTTCCAAAAGGAAGACCTTCTAGCATTACAACAGGTTGAGTTTTGAAGCGTTTTGTTAAATGAGTTAAAAACTCATTTTCTGATTTTCTATTAGCTATGGAATGCCTTTCTCCAAATATGAAGAGTTGTTTCATGTCGTTATATATGAAAGAAAATGTTTTTAATCCTTACCAAAACCGTTTTAAACCATTTGAATAAAACCAAAATTTATGGAAGAGTTTTTGATGTATGCTGGAGAGTTCAATGAATTTAAAACATTGAATACATACAACAATCTAAAAAATGAGACTCCTGAAGCTATAGCAGGCACTCTATTTAAAATAGCTGAGATGGCTTATGAGCCTTCTTATGCATTAAGTGGAATAGACACTGCCCTTATAGATGAGATGTTAAATAAAGAAATAAGCCCTATAAAGATTGCCAGTAAATTCAAAAAGGAGCTAAGACCTGTTGTTTTTAGTTATATTGCCTCAAAGCAGGTAAATATTGTTCCAGAAGGTTTTCCCCTAATAAATGTTAACCCCTACAAAAGGGATGAACTGGCTTTTGCTTTTAAGTATAAAGACATGATGGGAATTAAGAAGCTTAATGTAAATGAAGCAAAGGATTATGAAGGTTCTGCTTTTTTCTCATTTGTATTTGACAATGCTTTGAAATACGGATTCAGAGTTTTAGGTGTAAAACCTGAGCCCATCAAACTTGAAGGCAGGGGCCTGAACAAATTTTTATCGTTCAAACCAAAAACAATTGAGGAAATGTACGGTTATTACCTTGCCTGCAAGGAGCTTGTCTTCAATAAAAAGGCAGCATGGCTTCCTTTCCCCTCCCCAATCATGCTGGTTAAAGCCTATCCTGATTTGAAGGTGAGGAGAAGGTGAAAGGGCTGAGTTCAGCTGAGGCTGAGGAAAGACTGAAAAAATATGGCCTCAATGAGTTTTCAAAGCATGAAAAGAGGTCTTTTTATACAATAGTGCTGGGCCAGCTAAAGAACCCTTTACTTGTCCTCCTTCTCCTAGCAGCAGGAGTAAGTTTTTTGATAGGTCAGGAGCTTGAATCGTATGCAATAGTAATTGCCGTTCTTTTAAGCATTGCCTTTGGTTCTTATTTAGAATTCAAGGCAGATAAGAGTCTTGAAGAGCTAAGGAAGTATTCTCAAATAAAAAGCATAGTAATTAGAGATGGAAAAAATCAACTAATTGATGCGAGATTCATTGTTCCAGGGGATATTGTTATAGTAGAGGCAGGTTCTATAATACCCTCTGATGGTATAATAATTGAATCGAATGAATTCAGTGTTGATGAGAGCGTTTTAACAGGTGAAAGCAAAGCGGTCCATAAAAAAGATGGAGATAAAGTATTTGCAGGTACTGTCGTGTTGTCAGGCTATGCAAAATTTAAAACAATGAATACAGGGTTTAACACAGAGTTTGGAAAGATTGCCAAATCATTATCTACGATACAGGAAGGGGAATCTGAACTTAAAAAGAAGGTTGCAGAGTTAAGTAGAAAGGTTTCACTTATTTCAATCACAGTAATAGTTGTTCTTTTAGCTATCGGAATATTAAGAGGACTTGGAATAGTTGAGTTATTTGTGTTTTCAGTAACACTGGCAGTTGCCGCTGTGCCTGAAGGTTTGCTTACTGTCCTAACAATAATATTAGCCTTAGGAGTAAAGGAAATGGCCAAACACAATGCCCTGGTAAGAAAGTTATCAGCAATTGATGGGCTTGGAATGATTGATGTTATTGCAACAGATAAAACGGGTACAATAACTCAAGGCAAACTTAAACTTGTAGAATATTCAAGTAAAAAAGTGCTGGAGCTTGCTTCCTACTGCACCTTAACCAAAAAAACAGAAGAAGGCTGGGTCGGTGATGAGGTAGATGTTGCAATCATGGAAGAAGCAGAAAAGTATGGAATAAAAAGGTGCGTGAAAATAAAGAAAGTAATTCCATTTCACCCAGAAAGAAAATTTATGTCTGTAATCTGTGAGAAAGGAGAAATAACAAAAGGCGCTCCTGAGGTTGTGCTTAAGAAAATAAAATTTTACAAAGGAAAGAGAATAACTTCTTATTTAAAGAGAAAAATAAATGAGGAATTAGAAAACCTGACATCAAAGGGATTAAGAGTTTTAGCATTAGCATTAAACAACTCCTTTGAAGGTTTCCTCGGATTTGAGGACCCTCTGAAAGAAGGTGTTAAAGAAACTGTAGAAAAGGCATATAAAAGCGGAATAGATATTTACATGATAACAGGTGACAA
>JALVSQ010000001.1 GCA_027024255.1 Microcaldota archaeon | reverse complement strand
GGTCATAAGGGTTAATCATTTAATATTACTTTCAATAATTCCTTCTCTGTAATTTTTGCTATTTTTTTACTCCCTCCAATTTCAATTCCAATCATTGATGCTAACCTTTTATCTTTTTCCTTTCTTCTTTTCAAGTAATCTTTTAGTTTTTCTTTACTCCTAATTATGTTCAAAAGCTTCTTTCTATCTTTAATTATGAGTTCATTGTAGATTTTGTTGATATCAATTATTAACCCTTCCTTTTCTCTAAATGTATCTAAATCACAGGCATACAAAATGAACTCTCTGTTTCCGAACATTAACCAATCACATATGGCTGATGAGTAATCAGTTATCTTTATACTTCTATCGTATATGGCCTTCCAAGAGTCTGTTAATTTACATGCTCCTATTTGAGAGGGAAACTTACATCTAATTAAGGTAATTGGATGAAACTTTACATAAATTTTAACATTTGAACAGTTCATTTCA
Organism: Microcaldota archaeon; assembly: GCA_027024255.1. GTDB lineage: Archaea > Micrarchaeota > Micrarchaeia > Anstonellales > J096 > JALVSQ01. The sequence goes on along the minus strand of JALVSQ010000001.1, from coordinate 7,438 downwards.
TTGCACAGGCTACTAACGGTGGAAACTTCCCTACAATCTCTTCTCCAAGTAGGTAAATAAGAAAAATATTCTGTAGAACGTTCCCATCTTTCATAATTACTGAGTAAGGATCTAAAGTAACCTCTGATAATCTTCACATTTTTAGGAAGGTTGTGCCTCAAAACCTTATCAAAGTAGGAAGAAGGAGAAAGAAAAAACACCCCTTTTACTAACTCTGCCTTTTTTAATTTGTACAACCTATTTAATCCTTCTTTATTTATTTGCTTTATAGGAATACCATGCCATATGAGTATCATCTTTTGCCCATACCCTCTAAATGGAATCTCCTGGGTATGTGTAGAAAAAATAGTGCCAGATTTTATAATAAAGATTAAATTGGATAGGAGATCTCTAAAACAGAGGGGTTTTATCAGCTTACATTCAAAATTGTGTCTTTTACAGAATTCAAAGAATAGATACTCATCTATACTATTCGGAGATGTATAAATGATTAATTTTCTTTTATTTCTGATTCTGCAAAAGAGGCTTGAAAACACTGCAATGAGTAGGGAGAAAAGATGATAAATAATCACCTTTCCTATTCTTAATATTCCTTTCAATTTTTCCAACATATTCCCCCTCAAATTTGGCTACACAAACAGTTTATCATGAATCCTCCCCAAAAAAGTATTTTAAAACCCTTCTGTTATGAGTTTGTATGTGGGGATTAAAAAGGAATTAGCCAAAAGTTCAGCAAGTGCTTATCTTGTACTGTTTGCAAATCTTATTTCAGGTTTCCTATTTCAAACAATAGTTCTAAGGTACTTGAAGCCCGAGGAAGCAGGCTTCTACTTTACATTTTTATCAATTGCGTATTTGCTGAACATGGTTTTGAATCTTGGTGTTGTTAGCGGCTTACAATATTTTTTGCCAAAGGGTAAGGAGAAAAAAGCCTATTTAAGCACATCATTTATTTATTCTCTGCTTTCATCATCGTTAATAGGATTTTTGATATTTTTAATGAATATAAGAACGCCTTATGCCCTTTTAGCATGTATAAGCGCTGTAAACATGCTGCTTGCAGGTTCCCTGCTTACAGCACTGCATTTAGCAAAGATGTTCAGATTCAGAACATTCACAGCATTTGCTCAGGGATTTGCTAAGCTGGGTGTTGTTTTATTGGCTTTCTTAGGAGGGAGCTTCAACCTCTTCTATGCATTTATTGCGTTGTTTACATCAACATTTTTAACAACAATTCTTTCTATCTACAAATTAGTTAAAGAGAACCTGCTTTCATTAACATTTTCAAAAAAGCATTTAATCGATTTAATCAAAGTTGGTTTCCCTCTTTACCTGGTAACAATGTCAGAGAGTGTGCTCGGCTGGGTTGACACTTTCTTCTTAAGCCTGTTCAAAGGCAATATTGATGTTGCCAGATACAATGCTGTTTTAACTATAATAAAGAACACATTTGTTATTGTCATTCCCATGCTTGCCTTCTCTGCCTTACCTGTAATTACTCCTTTAACCAAAAAGCAGAGGGAAAAGGTGGATATATGGCTGTTTAAACTCGGAATCTTATTTACTTTATTTATACTTTTTTACTTTCTTTATACCTCTTATGACATAATAAACATCTTATATCCTAAATACCTTAATGCAGTCGATTTACTTTTGTTTGGCTTAATTTGCTTTCTTCCTTTGCCCATTGCTAAATTCATGATGAGAATGTCCATAGCAGATGGAAAAACAGATCACCTGACAATGCCTGCCCTGCTGTTAATCTTCTTTAACATATTCTTGAATGCTTTCCTCATCCCTCATTTTGGTGTTTACGGAGCTCTAACAGCAACAGGCCTCAGCATTCTTATATTTACAGTCGGCATACTAAAAGGCCATCATTACTCATTCCCTTCTCTTAGGTGGGTATTGAGGTATGCGATAATACTTGGCTTCTCGCTTATCATCTCTTTCAATGTGTTTAATGAAACAGGCAATGCATTTGTAGAGAAATTAACACTGCTTATCATCAAAACTGTTTTGTTTGTTCTTGCATTCTTAATACTCTGGTTAATTGCCAGTCCAGAAGAGGATAAAAGAATGGCTGAAAACTTAGTAAAGGGAAGCTTAACATTCTTTAAAAACAGATTCAATAAGTGAGATGTATTGAGGGATTATATTTGCATAATCAAAATCATCTGCTCTTTTCCTGCATTTTTTGTTTAATTTTTTTTCAATTGAATTTTTTTTCAACTTTTTTATCATCCTTTTTATTGCATCTGCCAATGCCCTTTCTTCATCTGTTAAAGGCTCATTTGATCTTTTTACTCCATCCAATCTTGGTGTTAAAAACCCGTAATCTGTTTCACCAACATATTTATAGCTTTTTTCCATTATCTCGGCAGGACCATAAAAGCAGTTTGTAGAAACAACTGGCTTTCCCAATGCTAAGGATTCAATCATTATGTTTGGAAAGCCCTCAAATAAAGAACTCAATACTACAAACTCAGCATTCCTGATTATGGGAAAGATATTCTTGAATCTTTTTTCAAATATTATCACATTCTTATCTAATCCCAAATTACTTGAAAGTTTTTTCAAATATTTTCCCAAAGGTCCTTTTCCAACAATAACCAATTTTAAGCTGGGAAACTCTTTAACAACTTCTTTAAATGCTCTTATTAAATGCCACTGACCTTTTTGATTTTCAAGTCTTCCTATGTTTATTATGTAGTTGCTTTTTATTTCCACCTCTGGCTTTTCCCTGCTCTTTTTCCTTATCTCTTTTATATCATGAGGATTGTAAATTCTTATTACTTTATCTTCAGGAATGCCTGATTCAATCAGCTCTTTTTTTATTCCATCTGAAACAGCAATTATTTTACAGGCTTGAGAATAAAACTTCCTGATAATATTTGCAAAAAGTTTTTTTACAAATCCCTTTTGTTTATCTGCCTGCTTTAAAGATTTATGAATTGTCAATATCTGCCTCTTACCTCCAAAAATATTGACAATGCCTGCCATTTCATCAAAACTCATTACAACATCAATTCTTTCTTTATTTATTAACTTCCTTAACCTGAAAGCAGCCTTTACCAAGCTCAAAGCATCTTTGATGAATCCTCTGTTTAAAGGAGTGTTTAAAACCACAATATCTCCTCTATGGGTATACTCAACCTTATCTTCAAACAATACAAATATTATTTTCCAGTCTCTGGGAAAGGCTATTGAAAGATTAGCAGCTATTTTTTCTGCCCCCCCTCTATGCAATGTTGGAATTAAGAAAGCGAGATGCATAATCTACTTTTGAAAGTTAGGTTTTTAAATCGATTAAATGAGCTGCCTGGAAAGAAAACAAGATTTGTACAATGGTCTAAGTCAAGTAAAAACACAAAATTACTTAACCCGAGTTAAGTAAAACTCCAAAATTACTTAACTTTTATAAACCTTCCCTACCTTTATTTTCACATGTACTTTGATATTTATCCCAAAAGCAACCTGAAAGATTTCTTTAACTATAAAGAAGAATATGCTAAAGTAAAAGAGGCATTAAAGAAGGGGGTGCCCATAACAGCCATTATAGGTGTAAGGAGAACTGGAAAAACATCTCTGATGAATGTTCTTTTTAATGAATTAAATGAAAGGAAGGTCTGGATAGATGGAAGGATAATAAAAGACCCAAAAACTGAAATTCCCCTAGCAATAACAAAAAGCCTTGAGTCGAGAAAGCCTATGGTCTTCGGAAAAATAGAAAGCATTTCAGTCTCGGTAATGGGTTTGAGCATAAATCTGAAAACAAATGAAGAATTTAATAGAAATATAGAAGATATGATTGGTAATAAGAAACTCTTTGTTTTTATAGATGAAGCTCAAAGAATGAAAACCATGGAGCTGGCCGAGCTTTTATCCTATTTCTACGATAGGCATTCAGGCATCAAATTCATTCTTTCTGGTTCTGAAGTGGGCCTTATGGAAGAAGTACTTGGAGGAGATGCATCCACCCATCCTCTCTACGGTAGGCTAATTGTTAAAATTAAAATGTCCAGATTAACGAAGGAAAAAAGTTTTGAATTTTTGAAGGCAGGATTCAAGCAGGTGAATGTAAAAGTAAGTAAAAAGGAGTTGAACCAAGCAGTAGACAGACTGGATGGATTAATAGGCTGGTTAACCATGTACGGATATGAAAGAGGAGTATTAAATAAAAAGAATGCGTTAAAAATTACTGAGGAAAGGGCAGTTGGCATAGTTATGAGCGAGTTGAGTGCCTTCTTAAGAAACAGAAGAAACAGAGAGATGTATTTAAATATTATAAAGTATGCAAAAGGCGGAATAGAATGGAAAGCCCTGAAAACAGCCCTTGAAGCAGAGAGAAAAAAGCCCATCAATCCCAATGTTCTGGCCTTTGCCATAGATGAACTTTTGAGATATAGCTTTCTGGAAAAGCAGGGTAATAAATACATTCTGCCTGACCCCTTGCTGTTTACAGCTGTTATGAAAGGTTTAGTTAAGTAAAAACACAAAATTACTTAACCTGAGTTAAGTAAAATAGCATTTTTAGTTAACCTGGCTATCTTTGAATTTATTAAATAAGATGAAGTAAAAACCCAACACCAAAGCTTTAAAACTCATTTGAAGCTCAAAGAGATATGGCAAAAATTTACTCCTTCCTCAGCAATCATCCTGTATACACTTCAATTCACAGGGTATTCTCTTACATAGGAGATGTTGAAGTCCATGAAGAAAAGGATATTCTCCTAAGGCTACCAACAACTCATATAGAAAAATCAAAAACAGGGTTAAGCAAAGATGCAATAAACATAGTAAAATCTCCGTTGCTTAGCATAGAATCTTGGAAGCTTTTATTTAACAGGTATAAAGCATTCATATTTGAGGAGTACTTTGAAAAGAGATGGTTTAAAGACATGTATGCTTTAGCAGTCCTCAACCTCTTCAAGAAATATCCTTTTATTGCACTAACAAAAAGAACAAAAAATTTTCTTGAAAAAAACGGATTTAAGGTCTTTTTTATTCCTCCAGCAATAAAGCCAAAATTTTCAAACAGGAAAAGGCAGTACATCCTCTATGTCTCAAGGCTTGTGGAAAACAAAAATCCCATGCTTGTAATAAAAATCGCTGAGAGAATGCCTGATGAAAATTTCGTTGTAGTAGGTAAGGGACCTTTAAAAAAAGAAATAATAAGGGCAAGTAAAAAACTAAAGAACTTAGAATACATTGAGTATATTGAAGACAGAAAAACCCTGTTGAGCATGTATGAAAAAGCAAAGCTACTCATTCATCCAGCAAAGAAAGACCCCATTGGATTTGTGGTTGTTGAGGCATTAAGCAGGGCAACACCTGTTTTAGCCACAACATCAACAGGAGCAAGCGATTATTTGCCCGAAGAATGGAGAATGAAATCGTTCGATGTAAATAAATGGGTTAAGAAAATAAATGATGTTAGAGGTGATACTCTAAAAGCACGAAAGGTATTCAAGAGGGAACACCTTAACATAGAGGATAAACTGTTTAAGGAAATAAGTGAAAGAATAAAAGAGTTCATAAACCAAACAGGTTAAACATTCTCTTCAAGCCATTCAACATATCTTTTAACACCTTCTTCAAACTCAATTTCCTGTCTCCAGCCCAAACTCTTTATTTTGCCAATGTCCAAAAGCATGTTTGGAATATCTCCTCTCCATCCCTGCTCTCCACCTGTGTATTTAAAGACAGGCTTCAGGCCCATCCCCCTACTTATTAACTCAGCAATTTCATTAACAGAATGCTGCTCTTCGCTTCCAACATTAAAGACATCAAAAAGGCTTTGCTGCTTTTCAAAAGCAATGAATGTTGCCTTCACAGCATCTCCTACATGCAAATAACTCTTCCTCTGCTCTCCATTGCCAAGTATAAGCAATTCATCTGGATTTCTCTTTAACTTAATAAAGAAATCATGCATAACCCCTCTCCTGCTTCTTTCTCCGTATATGTTGGCAAATCTCAAAATAGTAGCTTTAATGCCATAAGTCTTTGAAAAACTTGAGACAAATGACTCGGCAGAAAGTTTTGAAGCACCGTAATTACTTACAGGAAAGCATGGATAAACCTCTTTTGTTGGAATTTCAGCATTTCCATAAACTGCTGAACTGGACGCAAATATGAAATGAGAATTAAATGCTTTAGCTATCTTAAGCATGTTTAAAGTTCCTCTGACATTAACATCAAAGACTTCATCAATTTTTTCAGCACTTTCTTTAACTGAAGGCAGGGCAGCAAAGTGAAATATTGCCTCAACATCTCTTAATTCATTAACTAAAGCGCTGTCTCTTATATCTTTTTTAATATAAACAGCATCTTTATTCACATAATTGCCAGATGAAAAGTTATCAACAACAGCTACATCGTAACCTTTACTCAATAAAAAATCAACTAAATGGGAGCCTATGAAGCCGGCTCCCCCTGTTACAACAATCATCTCTTGCTCAATAAAGCCAATCCTATGATGGCTGTTGGAAAGCAACAGACAGAAGGAACTTTGGAAAAATCAACATCTGTGCTGTAATCATAATCGTAATCATCTGAGGAACCATAAGAAATGCCTGAACTTCCTGCGTTTCCAGTTATGCTCTCAACTATGCTATCGCATGTTGAAATGCTCTTCTCCACAGAATCAGATGTACATGCAACAACAACTGAGTAATCACCAACTGACATTATGTAGATTGAAGGCACATCCGGGTTGTTTGCTCTGAACTCTGTTACCTCATAACCGTTTACATTTCTAACTTCCTTGTTTATGCCTGCCAGGCTCAAAGCACCTGAATACTCATCTATTTTACTATGGATTACAGAAGGACCTTCCTGGCACTTTACAATGAACCCATCAATACTTACATCCTCCCCTGAATATGTAAATGTAACTCCATCTTCAACTGTGCAACCTGTTGCCTCATCGTATCCCTGATTTATTGCATTTACATCAAAGTCAAAGCCATAAGGAACAAGCTCCATAGCAGACAGGGAAAGTACTAAACCCACTAACAACAGCAATAAGAATAGTTTTTTCATGATTTCAATTTAAAGGCATTTATTTATATATCTTTCTGCAGGGATTTTGAGCTTGAAAATCTTATGGATTATTAATCCAAACTTTTCTAAAATTAACAAAAACAATATATTCAAATCATTTTCGTTTATTTACATTTTTAAGAGCTAAATAAACAGTCCCAAAATCAAAAGCCATTTAAATATTTTGTTGCTTTTCATATAGTCAGCCTCGGTGGTGTAGTGGTTAGCATACCGGCCTGTCGAGCCGGCGACCCGGGTTCAAATCCCGGCCGAGGCGTAATTTTTAAAACATCTAACATCAATTCCTGTTATGATAACCACAAAAACAGGAGATAAAGGAGAAACCTCCCTTTTAGGAGGAAGAAGAGTTGCAAAGGACAGCAATGAAATTGAG